>JAWWOL010000044.1:0-22511 GCA_033851695.1 Frankiales bacterium | reverse complement strand
GCTGACGACCAGCCTGCGGCTCGGCTTCGAGGGCCGCCGGGCGAGCGCCCGTACCCGCATCCACGAGGGCGAGCACGCCTTCGTCGCGATGTCCTGGGCCGACCACCCGTCGCCCACGTCGTACGACGAGGCCTATGCGGCGATGCAGCGCACCGAGACCTACTGGCGCGAGTGGCTCTCCCGCGGGGACTTCCCCGACCACCCGTGGCGCGCCTACCTGCAGCGCAGCGCCCTGGTGCTCAAGGGGCTGACCTACATGCCGACCGGCGCCCTGATGGCGGCGGCCACGACTTCCCTGCCCGAGTCGCCGGGCGGCGAGCGCAACTGGGACTACCGCTACAGCTGGGTGCGCGACGCGACCTTCACCCTCTGGGGTCTCTACACGCTGGGCTTCGACCACGAGGCCAACGACTTCTTCTACTTCATCGCCGACGTCTGCAAGGACCACCCCGACCTGCAGGTGATGTACGGGGTCGGGGGCGAGCGGCAGCTCGACGAGTCGACGCTGGACCACCTGCACGGCTACGAGGGCGCCCGCCCGGTGCGCATCGGCAACGACGCGTACAAGCAGCAGCAGAACGACGTCTGGGGCTCGCTGCTGGACTCGGTCTACCTGCACACCAAGTCGCGGGACTACCTGCCGGAGCAGGTCTGGCCGATCGTGGTCCGTCAGGTCGAGGACGCGCTCACCAACTGGCGTAACCCCGACCAGGGCATCTGGGAGGTCCGCGGGGAGCCCAAGCACTTCGTGTCGTCCAAGCTGCTGTGCTGGGTCGCTGCCGACCGGGGCGCCCGGCTGGCCCAGCTGCGCGAGGACGACGAGCAGTCCGAGAAGTGGCGCGCGGCGGCTGACGAGATCCACGCCGACATCTGCGCCAACGGGCTGGATGACCGGGGCGTGTTCACGCAGTACTACGGCTCGACCGCCCTGGACGCGTCGGCGCTGCTGCTGCCGCTGTTCCGGTTCCTGCCGGCCGATGACAAGCGGATCAAGGCGACCGTGCTGGCCATCGCCGACGAGCTGCGGGTCGACGGCATGGTCAAGCGCTACATCGAGGCCGAGACCGACGACGGGCTGACCGGGGTCGAGGGCGCCTTCGCGATCTGCTCGTTCTGGCTGGTCTCGGCGATGGCCGAGATCGGTGAGCTCGACCGGGCCCGCGACCTGTGCGAGAAGCTGCTGTCGTACGCGAGCCCGCTGTTCCTCTACGCCGAGGAGATCGACCCGCGGACCGGGCGGATGCTCGGCAACTTCCCGCAGGCCTTCACCCACCTGGCGCTGATCAACGCCGTGATGCACGTCATCCGCAGCTGACCGGGTCCTCGACCGGTCAGGTGGAGGGCGCCGCCGCCCGGCGCAGGGTGACCCCGGCCAGGACGGCTGCCGCAGCTGTGCAGCCGGCGGCTCCGGCGAAGATGACGTGCAGCTCGTGCAGCAGTGCGGCCCGGGCAGCGTGGTCGTAGGCCGGGCAGTCGGTCGGTGTTGCGGGGCACAACCGGTCGGGGGTGCCCAGCCTGGCCAGGGAGCGGGAGAACGCGCGCAGGCCGAGGGCGGTCAGTGCGGAGATGCCCACGAGCATGCCGACCGTACGGCTCAGCACGATCAGCGCGCTGGCCAGTCCGTGGACCCGTGAGGGTACGGCGCGCAGGGCTGCCGCGTTGACCGGGGCGATCGCGAGGCCGAAGCCGAGACCGCAGCCGCCGAGGGCGACGTCCGAGCCGGCGACGCCGTGGGTCGGCAGCGCGTGTGCACCCCAGCGGGCCATCGCGACGAACCCGGCGGTCGCCAGCAGCAGGCCGAGCGCCGCCGTCGTGCGGTAACCGATGCGTTCGCAGATGGCGCCGCCGGCCACCGCTCCCAGCGGCACGCCGACCAGGAACCGCACCAGCACCAGCGCCGCATCCAGCTGGGAGTCGGGGAAGCTGGTCGCCCGCGCGAACAGCGGGACGTCGACGAGTGCGACGATCAGGCCGCCACCGACCGCCAGGCTCGTGAGCAACGCGCCCAGGACGACCGGGTTGCGCAGTGCCGGCCAGTCGAGCAGGGGGGCCGGTGCCGACCGCTCGCGCCAGACGAGGGCGACGGTCAGCACGGCGGCGGCGAGGCACAGCCATGGCCACTTGGGGGAGAGTGCCTGTCGGGTGGGGTCGCCGGAGGCGAACATGACGATGATGCAGCCGAGCGCGCCGGCCAGCAGCAGAGCGCCCGGGAAGTCGGCGGAGCGGAGCACGGCCGGCAGCCGGCGCAGCGGCAGCAGCGGGTCCTGCGCCGCGGCCAGCCGGAGGACCAGCAGCGCCGCGGCGCAGGCGGTGGCGAGAGCCAGCGGCTCGGTGGCCGACGACCAGCCGCGGCCGACCACCAGAGGGACGTAGACGCCGCCGTAGCGTACGGAGCCGGTCAGCGCCGGAGGCCGGAGCAGGAGGAGCAGGCCGGCCGCCGCGCTCACGCCCAGCAGGCCCCACCCCGGCAGGTCGCGCGGCCGCTGCCGGCCGAGCCGCTGGTCACGTCCGGGCGTGGTCAGCGCCGCGAGTCCCAGGCCGGCCACGAGGTTGACCCAGAAGATGCTCCGCCAGCCGCCGACGGCGACCAGACCCGCGCCGTAGAGCGGCCCGAGCAGGTTGCCGAGCTCCTGCACGGCGCCGACGACGCCGAGGGGCAGGCTGCGGCGCTCGGCCGGCCACTCGTCGGCGACCAGGGCCAGGGTGACGGGGACCAGGCCGCCGCCGCCGAGGCCCTGCAGGAACCGGCCGGCCACGACCCAGACGAGGCTGTGCGATTCCGCGGTGATCGCCGAGCCGGTGGCGAAGCCGACCAGGCAGGTCACCAGCAACGGCCGGCGGCCATAGAGGTCCGAGAGCCGGCCGACCAGGGGGAGCAGGGCGACGTAGCCGAGCAGGAACCCGCTCACGATGGGCGTTGCCTTCTGCAGCTGGTCGGTGGTGAGTCCTACGCTGCTCATGATGTTGGGCAGGACGAGCACCACGACATAGGTGTCCGCGGCCGCGAGGAGCACCGCAAGGCAGGCGAGCGTCAAGGCCCGCAGGTGGCGGCTGGTGCTAGGCGGGCGCACGGACCTGGACGCTCTCCCCGTAGCTGCTCAGCGTCAGGGTGAAGGTGCTGCGCTGGGTGGAGCTGAAGAACGGGCCGGTCAGCACCACCGAGCGGATCTGGTGAGAGGACGGGTCGATGCCGATCTCGGCATCCACCGGAGCCTTGCTGTCGGCGCTGCCGAGGAGCTGGGCCACCTGCGGACCGGGCAGCTGCGCCTTGACCCGGTCGAGGACGACGCCGCCGACCCGGGTCTGCCCGTCATAGGCGGCAGTCGTCGGCGCGACCAGCAGGCTGGACAAGCCCGTCGCGGGGTCGAGGAACTGGCCGGGGTCGCCGAAGCCGTAGCTGGCCGGGTCGACCTTGTGATAGCCGGGGATCAAGGGCAGCTTGGCGTAGACCACGTGACCGACCGAGATGACCTCGACCGTGCCGGACAGCCCCGCCCCGCTGACGGTGAGCGAGCCCTGGAAGGAGTCTGGGCGCACCGCGTCTCCCTTGCCGGCCGTGACGCCTTCGGCGCCGGAGGGCAGCTGGCTGCCGGTCAGGACGAAGTGGATCCCGCTGGTCGCGTCGATGGTGGCCTTGGCCTCGCGGAGCAGGGCCAACGGATCGGCCGGCTTGGCCTGGGACCCCTTTCCGCCGCAGGCAGCGACGAGGAGGACACCGGTTGCCGCCACGAGGCGGGCGACCCGGCTCGCGCTCAGGTCGCCTCGTCCGGCCGGCGAACCCCGAACATGATGTCGTCCCAGCTTGGTACGACGGCACGCTTGGCGACGCCATCGGGGTCGTCGGACGGCTTGGGCTTCTTGGCCCGACCCGACGGGTGGGCCTCGATGCTCAGCGCCTCGGCCTCCGCGTCGGTCTGCGGCTGCGCGGGGGGCGCGACCGCAGCCGGGCGGCCGGGGACCATGCGCAAGCTCGGCGGGCTGTCGCTGGAGGCCGTGCCCGCCCGGCCGGGGATGGCCGACTCGGCCTTGGGCTGGTCCGGCTCGACCGGCGGCGGGGCCATCAGCGCACGTGCGGCAGCGCCGTACGAGCGGAGCTGCCGCCGCACGGGGTCCCAGGTCCACTCGGCGCTGTGCCGGTCACCGTCGCTGTCGAAGCCGAGCTGCACCATCCACACGCCGTCCTCGCGCCGCCAGGTGTCCCAGGCCGTCGTCTCGGGATCGGCACCCAGCTGCGTCAGCCGCGGGTCGACGATCTCGGCGAGGGTCCGGCTGACGTCCTCGGCCTGCCCGGCCGGTCGGGCTGCCCGGGCCTCGTCCGCTACGTGGGCGCGCTCGGACAGGACCGGTCCGGCGAACCGTTCGATCCGGGCCACCGGCAGCCCGGTGGCCACGGCGATCTGCTCGGCGCTCTCACCCGCCCGGACGCGGGTCTGGATCTCGCGCGGCGTGAGCTGCTCGCCGTAGGCCGGCGCGGGACGGGGTGGCGCGGCCGGCGGTGCCGCCACGGCGTCGCGCAGCTCGTCGGTCAGCGGCAGCAGGAAGGCCTCGTCCTCGAGGTCGGGCGAGCTGACCACGAGATGCCGGCCGTCCTCGTGGACTGAGACGAACCTCAGCTCCCACATGCTGGACCTCCTCCGCCAGGGCCACTCCGGCCGACGCTTTCCCCACCGTACGGGGCCACCCGCCCGGCGGCGATCCGCGACACGCACCGCCCCCCGCCGGTGCCCCGACCGGCCGAGGCCCGTAGGTTGCCGTAGGTTGCTCCAGGTGGCGGGATGCTGCCCGGCGACTCGAACGACAGACCGGGAGATGGATCGGCAGTGACACGACCGTGACCAGCCTGACCGACCCGGCCCAGAGCGAGGTCGTGCACCTGCGCGGTGTGGGCGTCCGCCGCGGCGACGCCACGCTGCTGCAGGACGTCTTCTGGCGGGTGAGGGCCGGTCAGCGCTGGGCCGTGATCGGCGCCAACGGGGCCGGCAAGACCACGCTGCTCCAGGTGGTGGCGGCCGTCGCCGTGCCGACGGGGGGAACGGCGACGCTGCTCGGTGAGCTGCTGGACGAGGCCGACCTCGACGAGCTGCAGACCCGGATCGGCTGGGCCAGCGCCGCGGTGGCCGACCGGCTGGCCGGGCAGACCCGGGTGCTCGACGTGGTGATGACCGCAGCGCACGCCTCCGTGGCCCGCGGTGAGGAGGTCTACGAGCTCTACGACGAGTCCCGGGCCCGCGACCTGCTGCAGCAGCTCGGCTGCCGGGCCCTGGTCGACCGGGAGTTCGGCACGTTGTCCGAGGGTGAGCGCAAGCGGGTCCAGATCGCCCGCGCGCTGATGACCGACCCCGAGCTGCTGCTGCTCGACGAGCCGGCGGCGGGCCTGGACCTGGGCGCCCGCGAGGCCCTGCTGCGCCGGCTCAGCCGGCTCGCCCGCGACCCGGACGCACCCTCGATGATCATGGTCACCCACCACGTCGAGGAGATCCCGATCGGCTTCACCCACGCCCTGCTGCTCAAGGCCGGCAAGGTGGTCGCGGCCGGTCCGCTCGCCGCGGTGCTGACCGGCCCGCTGCTGTCCGCGACGTTCGGCCTGCCACTGGTGGTGGACAGCCGTGACGGACGCTGGACTGCGCGACTCGCCCTGCCGATGCCCTGACCCGGAGACTCAACGGGGCCTCGACCGCGCCTCGACGGGCACCGTGCCCAGTGCCTGAAAGTCCAGAGCCGCGTAGTAGCCGGCAGCGGCCGTCAAGCCCTGGGCGAACGTCGCGATGTCGTCGGTGACCATCCCGGTGCCCTCGTGCGCACCGGTCACGCCGCCCTGGGCGCTGGCCGCCGCCGCTGCGCCGAGCTGGGGCACCAGACGCAGCGCGGTGGCCGCGAACTCGGCGCTCGCCTGACGGAGGGCGGCGTGCGTCCGGCGCAGGGCAGCCGCGCCCGCGGCCAGGTCGTCGGGGTGTACGGACAGCTCCACGGCGGGCACCTCGGATCAGGTCTGCGGGCGCCAGGTGGTTGGCGCCTCCCCGATCCTGGACCAGAAGGCCCTGGTGCTGCCGAACTTGTCCACAGACCGGCCGGTCAGGGCAGGGCGACCGACGCGCTGCTCCAGACCCGCACGATGTCGCGTACCGAGAGCATGCCGGCCACCTCGCCTGCGTCGAGGACGACCAGGTGCCGGAAACCACCGCGGACCATCGCCTCGGCGGCCGCCTGGAGCGGCCAGTCCGGGGCGGCGAAGACCAGGTCGCCGGTGAGGTGGTCGGCCACCCGCTCGGTGTCGGGGTCCTGGCCGTCCCCGAGGGACACCAGGATGTCGCGCTCGGTCAGGATGCCGAGGCCGGTGTCGGAGTCCAGGACGACGGCCGCGCCCACCTTCCGTTCGGACATCCGCCGCGCTGCCTCGCGCAGGGTGTGTTGCGGTCCGATCGTCAAGACCGCGGAGCTCATCCCGTCGCGCACCTGCATGGCGTCCTCCTGGCTGGGAGTGGGGCTACATCATCAGACCACTGTCGGGCTTCCACAAGGGCCTGTACGGGTCATTTCGGCCATGTCGTTTTGATCGCGTTTTCGTCACACCCGCCGGGTACGGTCCCAGCGTGGCTGAAATCCGGGTCGGAACGGCGTCGTGGACCGACAAGACGCTGCTCGCGTCCGGCTGGTATCCCGAGGACGCGACCAGCCCCGGCGACCGGCTGGGCTTCTACGCCGAGCAGTTCCCGCTGGTCGAGGTCGACGCGACCTACTACTCGCCACCCAACGAGCGCAACTCCCAACTGTGGGCTGAGCGCACGCCCGAGGGGTTCGTCTTCAACGTCAAGGCGTTCTCCCTGCTCACGCAGCACCCCACCAAGGTCTCCGCGATCTACAAGGAGCTCCGCCCCGAGACGACGAAGAAGAACGTCTACCTCAAGGACCTCGAGCCGCCGGTCGTCGACGAGGTCTGGGACCGGTTCCTCTCCGCCCTGGCACCGCTCGACGCCGCCGGCCGGCTCGGCGCCCTGCTCTTCCAGTTCCCCCAGTGGTTCCCGATCGGGAGGGCCAACAAGGCCTACATCCTCGAGTGCAAGCGGCGCGCCGACGAGCGCGGCATGCGGATCTGCGTCGAGTTCCGCAACAGGACGTGGATGAGCGAGGCCAACCAGGCCGAGACGTTGGACTTCCTGACCTCGTACGGGCTGCCCTACGTCGTCGTCGACATGCCCCAGGGCTATCCGTCGTCGATCCCGCCGGTCGTCGAGGCGACCTCGGCGGACCTGGCCGTCGTGCGGTTCCACGGCCACAGCGACAAGTGGGACAGCCGCGACATCTACGAGCGGTTCGGCTACCTCTACTCCGAGCAGGAGCTCGAGGAGTGGGCGCCCAAGGTGCGCGACCTGGCGGGGCAGGCCAAGGAGACGCACGTGCTGCTCAACAACTGCTACCGCAACTACGCCCAGGTGAACGCTCGACAGCTCGCCGACCTGCTGGACGTGTCGTGACCTGCATGACGACACCACCGCTGTTCATCAAGGCAGGCAATACTGAACGCATGTGGGTTCTTCTGTGGGCGCTGTTCCGCTTCATCGTCCGCCGGCGCAAGCGCTGACGGTGCCGCCCGTCCGCCCGGTGTGACAACGGGCGGTCAACTTTGCGCGTCGAACAGGTGACGCCGCGCGTGTCCACAGCACCCGTACGGCAGATCAAGGAATCCTTGAAACTGCCGACAACAAGCCAGAGGCCGAACGCCCTTGCGAGGGGGGATCGATGAGCAGCGAGTTGAACTGCGAGCACGACACCCTGCTCGCTGCCTGGTGCGCCCAGTGCGCCCATGAGTGGGTCCAGGAGAGCCCCGAGCCGGCCACCGCCGACCGCGGTCAGAGCGCGGCCTGAGCCGCCAGCTCCCGCGCGAGCACCACACCGACAGCTGCCAGCCGTACGACCATGCCCGGCCTGAGCTGGGCGGCGAGGCGAAGGTCGGCCGAGCACACGACGCCGACCACCGGATAGCCACCGGTCGTCTGGCAGTTGCCGAGCAGCACGATCGGCAGCCCGTCCGGCGGCAGCTGCACCACTCCGGGCAGTACGCCGATCGTCGCGATGTCCCCACCGGTGGACCGGAGCGGGTCGCCCTGCAGCCGCAGCCCCGTACGGTCGCTGCGGGGGCTGACCGAGAACCTCGCTCCGTCGAGCGGGTCGACCAGCCGGTCGGCGTGCGGCCCGTCGAGCACCCGCAGGGTCACCTCGCCGGGTGGCAGCGCCGGAGCAGGTCGGGGCGTGCCCCCGGCGCCCGCGTGGGCCGGGCCGAGCGGCAGCGTGTCGCCGCCGCGCACGAGCAGGCCGCCAAGCCGGCTCAGGGTGTCGGTGGACCGGCTGCCCAGGACCGGCGCGACGGCCACTCCGCCGGAGACCGCGACCCAGCAGCGCAGCCCGGCGGGGAGCGCACCGACGGGGTAGGGGACCCCCGCCGTGAGCCGCACCGGTCCGCGGGTCCACCCCGCGCCCACGACACAGACCGACACCTCCCCGTCGGCCACCAGGGTCGGCCCGCGCAGCACGCACTCGAGACCGGCGGCGTCGTCGGGGTTGCCGACCGCGCGGTTGGCCGACACCAGAGCCACCGGGTCCAGGGCACCGGCGACGGGCACGCCGGAGCGGGCGAAACCGGCCCGGCCGAGGTCCTGCACCGTCGTGTGCACGCCCGCCGTCAGGACGGTCAGCCAGGTCAGAGGGGTCACCGGGCCACGAACCGGACGGTGTCCCCGGCCCGCAGCAGCGCCGCGGGGTCGCGGGCCGGGTCGAACAGCACGGCTGCGGTGCTGCCGATGAGCCGCCAGCCGCCCGGCGTGGACGTCGGGTAGACGCCGGTCTGGTCGCCCCCGATGCCCACAGCCCCGGGGGGTACGGAGGTCCGTGGCGAGTCCAGCCGCGGGACCCGGAGCGCGGGGTCGAGGCCGAGCAGGTAGGGGAAGCCGGGGGAGAAGCCGAGGAAGGCGACGGTGTAGGCGGCCGCCGTGTGCCGGGCCACGACCTCGGTTGCGTCGAGCCCGGCGAGCGCGCACACGTCGGCGAGGTCGGGTCCGTCGTAGCGGACGTCCAGGACGACCTCGCGGCCGGTGAGCGACGTGTCCTCCGGCAGGGTCCAGGACGGCAGGTCCAGGGCGAGGGCGTCCAGCTGCGGTCCGCTGCCGGGCCGGCCGATGACGAGGACCGAGTCGTACGCCGGCACGGTCTCGCGCAGCCAGCTCAGGTCCGCTGCCTGCAGCGCCGCGTCCACCCGGCGGACGGTGGACAGGTCGTCACAGCCGATCAGCAGGGCGGTCTCGCCCATCGGCTGGCAGCGCACGGTCATCCGGTGAACGGCCGCAGCTCGACGCCGGCATCGGCCAGGCCGGCCCGTACGGCGCGGGCCAGCGCCACCGCGCCCGGCGTGTCGCTGTGCAGGCAGATGCTGTCGGCGCGGACCGCGACGACCTCGCCGGTGACCGCCTCGACGACCCCCTCGGTCACCAGCCGCACCACCCGCGCGACCACGGCCGCCTCGTCGGACAGGACGGCGCCGGGCCGGTCTCGGGGCACCAGCCCGCCTCCGGCGGTGTAGGCCCGGTCGGCGAAGGCCTCGGCGAAGACGACCACACCGTCCGCCGCGGCGAGAGACGCGGCAACCGTCCCTGGCAGGGTCAGCAGCGGCAGCCCGTACGCTGCGGCCGCCTCGACGACCGCACTGGCCTGGACCGGGTCGACGGTGATCCGGTGGTAGAGCGCACCGTGCGGCTTGACGTAGGACACCCGGGTGCCCGCCGCCCTGGCCAGCGCGTCGAGGGCACCGACCTGGTAGAGGACGTCAGCCCTGAGCTCGTCGGCGGGCACCTCGAGCGGCCGCCGGCCGAAGCCACGCAGGTCGGCGTAGGACACCTGGGCGCCGACAGCGACGCCGCGCTTCGCGGCAGCGCGTACGACCGAGGCCATGATCTGCGGGTCGCCGGCGTGGAAGCCGCAGGCCACGTTGGCGCTGGTCACCAGCCCGAGCAGCGCGGCATCATCCTCGGCAGCGCCGAGCCGCCAGACGCCGAAGCCCTCGCCGAGGTCACAGTTCAGGTCGACATGCACGGCAGCATCTTGTCAGTCCGGCTCGACGCCGAAGCAGTTGTACGCGGCGAGCCGCGCCCGGCGTACCGCCCGCTCGAGTGTTGCCAGCGCTGCCCGACGGCCGTCGGCCTCGCCGAGGGTGACCGAGGCACCCGGGTCGTCGGCGGTCGCCAGCTCGACCACGCGGCCGAGCTGGGCCGCCCGGGACAGCAGCAGCCGGGCCCGCGCGGGGTAGCCCGGCGGCAGCCAGGAGCCCTCGTCCTTGCCCGACCGCGCCGTGCGGCGCAGGTCGGCCAGTGCCTCGGCCAGCTCGGGACGCCAGCGCGCGACGTCGAGGCTGAGCAGCGACTCGGTGCTAGCCCGCAGCGCGTCGGTCAGCTCCTGGTCGGCCTCGCGCAGGGGGAGGTAGGCCGGGTTGGGCAGCGGGTCGGAGGCCACCGCCGTCCAGGCCACCGTGACCGTACGGCCCTCGGCCTCGTTGCCGTGCTCCTCCCGGCGGGGGACCAGCGCGAGGCCGGCGGAGTCCGGGGAGGCGACGGCCACGGCAGCAGCTCCCACCTCGAGGGCTGCCCGGCGCAACGGCTCGGGCCCCGGCAGCCCGACCAGGTCGCCGGGCACGGGCAGGGCCAGCCGTACGGCGGTGGCGCCCCTGGTCCGCAGCTCGGTCAGCGCCCAGCCCAAGGGCACCTGGTCGGGGTGCTCCGGGAGTCCGGAGACGTGGTGGACCCGGTCCCGGACCACCGAGGACACGGCGTCGTCGTAGGACACCGCCCCGGCCAGCCAGGCGCTGGCCCACGCGGTGAGCCGGCCCGCGTCGATACGTTCGCGGGCCGTACGGGCGAGGGGTTCGGGCACGAGTCCAGGGTAGGTGGCCCCCGGCCGCCCCGGCCCGCCGCCGTCAGTCCAGCCGGCGCAAGGTCTGCCGGTAGCGCCGGCCGTTCTCCGCGTAGAGCTCGACCGCCTCGAGGAACTGCCCGCCGGGCACGGTGTCGAGCCGCAGCTTGGCCGGGACGCCCAGCGCCATGGCCCCGGCGGGGACCTCGAAGCCGTTCGGCACGACGGCGCCGGCGCCGACCAGGGCGCCGCTGCGCACGACGGCCCGGTGCAGCACGACGGCCCCCGAACCGATCAGCGTGTCGTCCTCGACCGTGCACCCCTCGAGGTGCGCCAGGTGACCGACCACGCACCGGCTGCCGATGGTCGTGAAGCACTCGGCGGTCGCATGCACCACCGTGCCGTCCTGGATCGAGGTGCGCTCGCCGACACTGATCCGGCCATAGTCCCCGCGCAGGACGGCACTCGGCCATACGGAGCTCTCGGCACCGATGCTGACCGTCCCGATGACCACGGCATCGGGATGGACGAAGGCGGTGGGGTGGATCTCGGGCTCGGCGTCGCCCAGCGCGTACACCGCCATGGAATGCTCCCGACTGTCGAGTGGTTGCGCGGTCGAGAACGACCTGTTCACCCATGATCCGCAGATTTGCCGCACGACGGTTGCACCCGTGGGCCAGTTCTTCATGTGAACCCTCTATGGTGTGCTCCAACGCCCGGGCGTCTCACGAGGACGCACGAGACCAATCGACCCAAACGACCGCGCCTCATCGGGCACAAAACCTGGTAGCGACGCGTTACCCACCGCGCCGATACCTGCAGGGGAGGACACAAATGGCTACCGACTACGACAGCCCGAGGGTCGACGAGGACCTCAACGAGGACAGTCTCGAAGAGCTCAAGGCCCGTCGCGCCGAGGCACAGTCCGGCACCGTGGACGTCGACGAGGAGGACCTCGCCGAGTCCCTGGAGCTTCCCGGGGCTGACCTCTCGGGTGAGGAGCTGACCGTACGGGTGCTGCCGCGCCAGGCGGACGAGTTCACCTGCTCGCGCTGCTTCCTGGTGCACCACCGCAGCCAGCTGGCCAGTGAGGCCAAGGGACAGATGGTCTGCCGCGAGTGCGCTGCGTGAACTGACCCGCGTGCGTGCCAACCGGCACCCCCGCGGGTAGGCCACTCGGCGACAGCGGTCCGAGCCGAGCGGCACAGGAGATGTACGAGATGCGACTGCCCCGGCGCCGGTCCAGCGAAGACGCCCCGTCCGACCCGTGGCGGGTCCCTGATCCCCCCGTTGTCGGCAAGCCCCTCAGTCTGCAGGTCACCGACCTGGTCCGGCGGCTGTCCGGCCCCGAGCAGGCGGAGCGCCAAGGTGACGGCGACCACTGGCCGAACGCCGAGCCGACCGGGCGCACGACCAGGATCCGGCAGATCGGCCAGCTGACTGCAGCGCTGGCCCAGAACGCCCGTTCGGCCGGCGTGCGCGCGGTGACCGGAGGCCGCTGGCTCACCGACCTGGTCGAGGAGATGGCCCCACACGTCGTCGTGCGTGACCTGCCGACCCTGGAGAAGACGTACGGCTGCCGGGGCGATGCGCTGGCCGAGGCCGTGGTGAGGTCCGCGAGCCGGACGACTGCTGCGATCGGTGCCGCCGCCGGGGCGCTTGCTGCCGCCGAGCTCGCGGCGCCCCCGGCCTACCTCGGCGCTCCCGTGCAGCTGGCCGCAGAGACCCTGAGCGTCGTGGCGGTCGAGCTGCGGATGCTCGGCGAGCTGCACGAGGTCTACGGCCTGGCATTGACCGGCAGCTCGCGGGACCGCGCGACGGCTCTGCTCACCACGTGGGTCCGGCGGCGAGCCCTCGAGGCCGGCGCTGGCTCGCTGCTGCTGGGTGCCGCCGCACGCCGCGAGCTGCGCAAGCGGGTGCTGAAACGGCTCGGCGGAAGCGTGACGACCCTCGCGCCGTTCCTGGCCGGCGCGGTGGCCGGCGCCGAGGTCAACCGGCGCGAGACCCGCAAGCTGGGCGAGTCGGTGGCCAAGGATCTGCGGGGGAGGGCGCAGCGATTCTTCCCGCCCGCTCGGGTGATCGACGCCGAGCTGCTGCCCGGCCAGGGCGGCTCACCAGCTTGAGCGGGCCCTGAGCCGGACGCCGCCCGGCCAGGTCGGGTCCAGGTCCGCAGGGTCGGGTGAGGGCACCGTCCAGAGCGCCTTCTCGAGCTCCGCGGCGCGCTGCCGCAGGGTGCGCGGCGCACGGGTGACGGTGACCGGGTGCGCCTCCGGCGCGACGGGGGTCCAGTCGGGCAGCCGGATGCCGGCCGGTGCCAGGGTGCCGTCACCGGCGCGGGCCAGGTCGTGGCCGGCGGCCGCACGCTCCGCCGCACGGCGCAGGGACCAGTAGCTCATCGTCTCTCCTCGGTGGGGGCGAACATCGGGGACGAGTTCCGTCCGCCGCATCGCCGACTCTGCTGGCTGGCAGAGCACCGGGCATGAGTACCTGATACGTGATTTCAGCGGAAATACCTACTGCACGGACTCGAGGCCGGGCGGCAGGTTGCCGGTCGCCTTGTACCAGCTGCGCGCGGCGGCCCTGCGGGCGATCAGCCGGGCCAGCCCGAGCACTGTCCCGGACAGCACCGCGAAGCCGACCGCCTCGGCCCAGGTCGTCTCCGGCGACTCCGGGTTGGCCGGCGGCTCCTTGCCGGTCGCCTTGCGCCACGACAGCGCGAGGGCGCGCCTGGCCACCAGCCCCGCGAGCGCGGCGGCCACGCCGCCCATCACCGTCCAGGCCTGTTTGGCGAGCACCGGTTCTCCCCTTCGCACGTCGACGCTTCGGTTCCCATCCTGGCGCGCGGGCGGCCCGTTGAAACCGGCTGAACCGAGGCCGCTCAGCCGGTACGGATGGCGACCACCCCGGTCAGGGTCGGCACGTGCAGGTAGCCGTGCACCATGGCCATCGTCGCGAACCGGCTGGTCTCCCCGACATGCACGGTCCGCAGCACCTTGCCGGTGCTGCGGTCGAGTCCGTAGACGACGCCGGCCCGGTAGTCCAGGGTCCAGACGGCACCCCCGCCGTAGATCGGCGACCCGGTGATGTTGCTGCGGGCCTTCCACAGCACGTGCATCCGATTGCCGCTGATGGCGATCGCCGCGAGTCCGTCGCTGCACGGAGCGAAGACCACACCCTGGTAGTAGGCCGTTCCCCCGTACGCGGCACAGCCGGACAGCGACGACAGCTGGCCGCCGACGTGGCCGAGGTGGGTGACGCTGGTCAGGTAGGCCACGCCGCGCTTGCCCGCGATGAAGACCTTGCCGCCGGGGAGGTAGGCCGGACCCATGGAGCTCAGGTCGAGGTCGTGCGCGTTGTCCTCGGCCCAGGTGGTGGGCGAGAAGTAGTCGGTGAGCTTGAGCGTCGGGCTGAGCGACAGGATCGCGTCGCTGTGGTCGTAGCCCTGGGAGGCCTGGGTGTGCCCGCTGTTGCCGACCGACGCCAGCAGGTTGCCGCCGGGGGCGACGGCCAGGCCGGACGGCGCCCAGATGCCGGCTTCGGTGTCCTCGGTCTTGTAGACCAACGGCCCGGCGCCGGTGGTCTGGTAGCCGATCACCCAGCCGTGGTAGTCGCCGCAGTCGCCGGCCAGGCCGCCGAGCGGGACGTAGACCGTGCCGTTGGCGAGGGTGAGGGCACCGCGTTGCTGCTGGACTCTCGGGTCCATGCCCTTGACGTCGAGGCCGCGGTGCCAGAGCACCTTGCCGGTGACCGCGTCGATCGCGTAGAGCGTGTGGCGCAGCGGCCCGGCCAGCTCGGCGGCGACGTAGACGATGCCGCTGCTGCCGTCGTAGACCGGGGTGCCGGTGATCCCGAGGGGGTTGATGTTGCCGCAGGGCAGGCTGGCGAGGGCCACCGGTTTCCCGAGGTGCCGGGACCAGACCGTGTGGCCGCCGCGCAGCGCGTAGACCGTGTTGTTCTCGGTCGCGGCGATGACGGTGTTGCCGACGATGAGGGGCGAGGCGTAGACCGCACCGTCGAGCCGGCGACTCCAGACGGTGGAGGTCTTCCCGAGCTTGGGGCTGGTCGGGTCGACCCCGGTCCGGGCGCTCACCCGGTGGTAGGTCGGCCAGTAGGCGACGGGGTGCTTGGCGGCGGTCTTGGCGGCGGCAGCGGCGGGGGGCGCCGCGGCGGCCGAAGCTGCCGCGGCCTGCGAGAAGGTGGTCAGCGAGGCCGTGCCGGTGTCCGGGGGCTGGGCCTTGGAGGACCCGGCGGTGCAGCCGGTGGTCAGGGCTACCGCCGCCGAGACCGCCAGCGCGAGGCAGCGGGTCTGCGTACGGGATCTCAGCGTCATTGCGGCCCTCCGTCGTCGCGTCGAGCATGCCCTCCGGACGCGGCAATCGCCAACCGGCGGCATCCCGTGCTTTCTGTCACCCCCGTCGGCGAGGATGTCCCCACACTGTCGTCGGGAAGGGGTCACCGCTCGTGCCGGTCGAGGAGATCACGCTTGCCCAGGCGCGCCGGACAGCCCTTGCCGCACAGGGCCTCGACCGGGCCCGCCCGGTCGGCCGGGTGGACGGCCGTCACCTCACCCGGGTCATCGACACCGTCGGCCTGCTGCAGATCGACTCGGTCAACGTGCTGTCCCGGGCCCACTACCTGCCGGCGTTCTCCCGGCTCGGCGGCTACCCGCGTGACCGGCTGGACCGGCTGACCTGGCACGACGGCGCCATGTTCGAATATTGGGCGCACGAGGCGTCGTTCCTGCCCGCCACGTTGTGGCCCTACGTCCGGTGGCGGATGGAGCTGATGCGGGGCAAGGGTGCGTGGGGGCGGGCCACTCAGCTCGCCGAGCAACGGCCGGGCTACATCGAGGCGGTGCTCGAGGAGGTACGCGACCGTGGGCCGCTGTCGGCCCGCGAGGTGAGCGACGCGGCCAGCCGGGGAGGCACCTGGTGGTCGTGGTCCGACGCCAAGGTGGCCCTCGAGGCGCTGTTCGCGACCGGCGACGTGACCGTCGCCGAGCGGGTCAACTTCGAGCGGCGCTACGACCTGCCCGAGCGGGTGCTGCCCGCGTCCGTGGTCGCGGCGCCGTCGGTCGAGGAGCACGAGGCGAGGCGGGAGCTGCTGCGCATCTCCGCCCGGGCGCTGGGCGTGGCGACCGCTGGCGACCTGTTCGACTACTTCCGGCTCAACAAGCCGGTCACCGCGCCGCGGCTGGCCGAGCTGGTCGAGGCCGGCGAGCTGCAACGGGTGACCGTACGAGGGTGGCCGCAGCCTGCCTACCTGTGGCCGGGGGCACGGATGCCGCGGCGGGTGACGGCGCGGGCGTTGTTCTCGCCGTTCGACTCGATGGTGTTCGAGCGCTCCCGGCTCGAGCGGCTCTTCGACTTCCGCTACCGCATCGAGATCTACGTGCCGGAGCCCAAGCGGGTCTACGGCTACTACGTGCTGCCCTTCCTGCTCGGCGAGGCCTTCGTCGCCCGCGTCGACCTCAAGGCGGACCGGGCCGCTGGGGTGCTGCTGGTCCAGGCCGCCTGGTCCGAGCTCGGCGCGCCGCCCGACACCGCGACCGAGCTGGCCGAGGAGCTCGAGGCGCTGGCCGCCTGGCTGGGCCTCTCGTCGGTCTTCGTCACCGGCCGCGGTGACCTCGGGCCGGCGCTCGAGCTCGCCATGGCGGCACGCTGACCGGACGGGTGGTCAGAAGGTTGCCGGGCCGTCGTCGTCGGCGCGGCGGAGCGCCGCGGCCAGCCGGGCCGGGTGACGGGTCGAGACCAGCCAGTACGGCACCGGGTCCTGGTCGTCGACCACCTCGACGTAGACCGACCCGCGGATCCAGTCCCGGGTCAGCAGGTAGGCCCGGTCGTCACCCGCCGGCCCGAGCAAGGCCTTGCGGGTGGCCGGCTCGACGATGCGTACGGCACCGACGGCCGAGTAGGGCAGCTTCGCCGCCCCTGCCCTGAGCCCCTCGGCGTCGACCCCGACCGGCGCGATGCCGACGGTAATCAGCCAGGACACGACGATGGCGGTGATGATCACGCCGGACCACACCTGCCACGAACCGGGCAACCCCGGGATCACCTCGGCGACGAACATTGCGATCACGACGCCCGCGAACGGCCACCACCACCAGGGCACCCACAGCCGCTCCTGGAACGTCTCCTGCCGGGTCGTCTCCCGTACCTCCGCCACCCCGCCAGGATGGCACCTCCTGAGGTGTGGGTTACCGTGCACCCCGTGACTCCAGGACCTCCGCCGTGGCCCTCGCCGGCCACCACTCCGCCGGACGACGTCCAGCCGGCGTTCCGGGTGGAGGGTGTTCCGGCTCCCGGCGAGCAGATGGGCCCGCACTACGCGCACTGCTTCGGCTGCGGTGACCTGCACCCGACCGGGCTGCACCTGCAGGTCAGGGCGGGCGAGGGCGTGCGGGTCTCGGCGGAGTTCACGGTCACCGACCATCACCAGGGTGCGCCCGGTCTGGCCCACGGCGGCCTGCTCGCGACGGCCTTCGACGAGGCGATGGGCTTCCTGCTGTGGCTCGTGGGCAAGCCCGCGGTGACCGGCCGGCTCGAGACCGACTACCTGCTGCCCGTCCCGGTCGGCACCACGGTGGTCATGGACTGCGAGTGCCTCGGTGTCCAGCGCCGCAAGCTCTACGTCCGTGGCGTCGGCCGCCTCGACAGCCCCGACGGGCCGGTCGCCGTACGCGCAGCCGGTCTCTTCGTCGCCGTACCCCTCGAGCACTTCATCCGGCACGCCCGACCCGGCGAGGCCGTCCCGACCGACCGGAGCTACAACCCGTGAACGATGCCCAGCCCGAGCTCGAGATCCAGGTCCGGCGACTCGACCCGTCCGTACCGCTGCCGGCCTACTCCCACCCCGGGGACGCCGGCGCCGACCTGGTGACCACGGTGGCCGTCGTCCTGGCGCCGGGCGAGCGCGCCGTGTTGCCGACCGGTCTCGCGCTGGCGATCCCGTACGGCTACGCAGCCTTCGTCCACCCGCGCTCTGGGCTGGCGGCGAGCCTCGGCGTCTCGCTGGTCAACTCCCCGGGCACCATCGACGCGGGCTACCGGGGTGAGGTCAAGGTGATTGCGGTAAACCTCGACCCGCGGGAGCCGGTACGGTTCTCAGCGGGCGATCGGATCGCCCAGCTGGTCGTGCAGCGGGTCGAGTACGTACGGTTCGTCGAGGCCGACGAGCTGCCGGACTCCGTACGCGGCACCGGCGGGCACGGTTCGACGGGCGGGTTCACCCGCTCCGCCGTCCCGCCGACCGGCACAAGTGAAGGAGCGTGACCGTGTTCCGACGTCGAGGCAAGGACAGCGAGCCCACGGAGGACCAGGAGGACGGGGTCGTCGATGCGGCAGAGGCATCCGACCTGGACGACACCGCCGGCGCGGCTCAAGACGTGCTCCCCGACCCGCAGGACCCACAGGGACCGTGGGACTCCTCGCAGGCACCAGACGACGGCATCGACCGGCTCGACCTCGGCGGCATGCTGGTGCCGGTCATCGAGGGCATGGAGCTGCGGGTCGACGTGAGCCCCGAGGGCCAGGTCATCGCCGCGACCGTCGTCGCGGGCAGCTCGGCGATGCAGGTCAACGCCTTCGCCGCACCGCGCACCGCCGGGATCTGGGAGGAGATCTGCCAGGAGATCCTCGAGTCCCTCGTCGAGAACGGCGGATCCGGCGAGACCTCGGACGGGCCGTTCGGGCTCGAGCTGCGGGCCCGGGTGCCTGCCGAGGGCAACGCGTTGGCGCCGGCCAGATTCCTCGGCGCGGATGGGCCGCGATGGTTCGTCCGCGCCCTGATGTCCGGTCCGGCCGCCACAGACCCCGTGCAGGCCGAGCCGTTCGAGCGGGTGTTCCGGTCGGTGGTCGTGGTGCGCGGCAAGGACGCCATGGCGCCCCGCGACCCGCTGCCGCTGCGGCTGCCCACCGATGTTCTCGTGACCGGTGAGGACGGCGAGACCGAGGACCCGCTCAACCCGTTCGAGCGTGGTCCAGAGATCACCGAGATCCACTGACGGTGCCGCGATCGCGCCGTACGATTGGGGGGAACCTCTGAGGAAGAACTCACGTGAGACGCTCCGATCAGCACGGCGGCAACACCGACCCGGGACAGGGCAACCATGGGTGACAACACAGAGGCCAAGCGACCCGACGGAGCGTTTCGGCGGGCGCTGCACCGGCTCTCGGCCGACACGGCCGAGCTCGATGCCGAAGAGCTGCAGAAGCACACCGTCGACCTTGGCGCGCAGCCGGTGTCGCAATGCCCCAACCGGCAGCGGGTCTCCGTACACGGCGTTCTGCGCACGGTGACCCTGCGCCCGCGCGGCGGCATCCCGTCGCTCGAGGCCGAGCTCTACGACGGCACCGGCACGGTCGAGCTGATCTGGCTGGGCCGCCGCCGGATCGGCGGCATCGAGCCGGGACGCGCGGTGGTCGCCTGCGGGCTGATCACGAACGCCGACGGCCACCGGGCGATGTTCAACCCGCTTTACGAGCTGCTGCCCAACCACCACTGACTGGCCCGACGGGCGTCAGTCCCTGCCGGAGAGCAGCCGGTCCAGCTGGTGCTCGACCTCGTCGGTCGCGACGAACAGCAGCTCGTCGCCGGCCTCGAGCGGGTCGTCCTTGGTGGGGACGAGCACCCGGGTGTCGCGGACGATGGCAACCAGCGCCACGTCCTCGGGCCACGGCACGTCGCCCACCCGGCGGCCGATGAACGGCGTCTCCTCGGCCAGGGTGAGCTCGACGATGTTGGCCTGGCCGTGCTGGAGGCTGAGCAGCCGGACGACGCCTCCGACGGTCACCGCCTCCTCGACCAGGGCGGAGAGCATGCGCGGGGCCGAGACCGCCACGTCGACGCCCCAGGACTCGTTGAACAACCACTCGTTCTTGGGGTGGTTGACCTTGGCGACGACGCGGGGGACGCCGAACTCGGTCTTGGCCAGCAGCGCGTGGACCAGGTTGGTCTTGTCGTCGCCCGTGGCGGCGACGGACACCTGACACGCGCCGAGGCCGGCATCGTCGAGGCTGCTCAGCTCGCAGGCGTCCGCCTCGAGCCAGGTCGCTCCGGGCACGCTGTCGACCTTCATGGCGGCCGGGTTGCGCTCGATGAGCAGCACCTCGTGGCCGTTGCCCAGGAGCTCGCGGGCGATGGACCGGCCGACGTTGCCGGCGCCGGCGATGGAGACGCGCATCAGTGCTCCTCGGGCTGGCTGGCGAAGATGCGCTCGACGTCGGCAAGGCGGGTGGCCTCGGCGGCGATGTAGACCAGGTCGCCTTCCTGCAGCACCGTGTCGGGGCCGGGCAGGGTGCCGTCCCCGTTGCGCCGGATGAAGGCGACGCGTACGGCCGCGGCCGCCTCGAGCCGGGTCAACCGGCGACCGACCCAGGCGGGGTTGTAGGCGACCTCTGCCAGGGCGATGTGCCCCGTCGGTTCGCGCCACTCGGCGTGCGCACCTTCGGGCAGGAGCCGGCGCAGCATGTGGTCGGTAGTCCACTTCACCGTGCCGACCGTCGGGATGCCGAGGCGTTGATAGACCTCGACCCGCTTGGGGTCGTAGATGCGGGCCACGACGTTCTCGACACCGAAGGTCTCGCGCGCGACCCGGGCCGAGTTGATGTTGGAGTTGTCACCGCTGCTGACGGCCGCGAAGGCGGCGGCCCGCTCGATTCCCGACTCGATCAGCGTGTCCCGGTCGAAGCCGACGCCGGCGACCCGCTGGCCGCGGAAGGTCGGGCCGAGCCGGCGGAAGGCCGTCTTGTCCCTGTCGATGACCGAGACCGTGTGGTCCATGTCCTCGAGGCTGTGCGCCAGGCTCGAGCCCACGCGCCCACAGCCCATGATCACGACGTGCACAAACGGTCCCTTCGGGTGCCCGATCTCGGCAGTACCAGGTGGCGCCCGCACACGCTACACGCGAGGGCTGGGCGCCGGGATGCCGACGGTCCGCCAAGGCCGTCCCACCGGTGTCCACCTGGCGGTGGCCGCACGGCGTGCGGCCCCAGCCCGGGCCGTACGATGCGTGGCGTGTCTTCCATCAGCAGCCTGTCCAAACGTCTCTTCGTCGGCCGGCCGCTCACCAGCGGCCAGCTCGGGGAGACGTTGCTCCCGATCCGGATCGCGCTGCCGATCTTCTCCAGCGACGCTCTCTCCTCGGTCGCCTACGCGACCCAGGAGATCGTGCTGGTCCTGAGCCTGGCCGGGCTGACCTACTACCACTACACCCCCTGGCTGGCCGCTGCGGTCGTGACGCTGATGGCCGCCGTGGTGTTCTCCTACCGGCGCACGGTGCACGCCTACCCGAGCGGCGGCGGTGACTACGAGGTCGCGCAGACCAACTTCGGCGAGCGGGCCGGCGTCACGGTCGCGGCAGCACTGCTCACCGACTACATCGTCACCGTCGCGGTGAGCGTCGCCGCCGGCGTCGAGGCCATCACCTCCGCCGACTCCACGGGGCACCTCTTCCGCTACCGCACGTCCATCGCGGTCCTGCTGGTGCTCATCATCACGCTGCTCAACCTGCGCGGCGTACGAGAGTCCGGCAAGGCCTTCGCCGTGCCCACCTATGCCTTCATCGCGGCCATCTTTGCGCTGATCATCCTGGGCTTCACGAAGTACGCCTCGGGCTCGTTGCACAACGCGCCCAGCGCCGTGCAGACGCCGACCCACGTCGAGCACGTGGCCGGGTTGACCCTGCTGTTCCTGCTGCTGCGGGCTTTTGCCAGTGGCTGTACGGCGCTGACCGGCGTCGAGGCGATCGCCAACGGCGTGCCCGCCTTCCAGAAGCCCAAGGCCACCAACGCGGCCCGGACGCTGCTGCTGATGGGCACCATCTCGGTGACCATGTTCTGCGGGATCACCGCCCTGGCGCTCAAGACGCACGTGCACTACGTCGGGCCGAACCAGCACCTGGTCCCGGCACTGCCCGGCAGAGGCGCCCAGCAGACCGTGCTGGCGCAGATCGGTGACACCGTCTTCGGCAACGGGTCGTTGATGTTCTACGTCCTGCAGACGGTCACCGCCGCGATCCTCGTCCTGGCCGCGAACACCGCGTACAACGGCTTTCCGGTGCTCGCGTCCGTGCTCGCGCGTGACCGCTACCTGCCGCGCCAGCTGCACACCCGTGGTGACCGGCTGGTCTACAGCAACGGCATCGTGCTGCTGGCGACCTTCGCCGCTGCCCTGCTGTGGTATTTCAAGGCGAGCACGACCGAGCTGATCGAGCTGTACATCGTCGGCGTGTTCATCTCGTTCACCACCAGCCAGCTGGGCATGGTGCGGCACTGGACCCGGCACCTCAAGACCGAGACCGATCCCAAGAAGCGCCGGCAGATGAAGAGCTCGCGGATCGTCCAGGGCTTCGGCGGCTGCTTCACCGGTCTGGTCCTGGTGGTCCAGCTGGCGACGAAGTTCACGCACGGCGCGTGGATCGCCGTCACCGCCATCATCATCTTCTTCGTGCTGATGCGCGGGGTGCGGCGGCACTACGACCGGGTCAGCGTCGAGCTCATCCCGTCCGAGGACGAGGACATGCTGCCGTCGCGCAACCACGCGATCGTGCTGGTCTCCAAGATCCACAAGCCGACCCTGCGGGCGCTGGCCTACGCCAGGGCCACCCGGCCGAGCTC
>JAWWOL010000005.1:0-2763 GCA_033851695.1 Frankiales bacterium | reverse complement strand
CGGCGATGAACCCGTCCAGCGACATCGAGAAACTTGCGATGACCGTGCCCATGATGGCCTCCTCGTCAGCATTCGTCGGTAGGACGACGGGGAGGCCGAGAACTGAGCGGTCTCAGCTGATCCGGGCCGACTCGTCGTTGCTTATGCCGAAGGCGGCGATCACGCCGCCGAGGGCGAGCAGGATCGCGCAGCACACCGTGGCGATCCGGAACCCGTGGTTGAACGCGGTCGCACTGGTGTAGTCGTTGCCGGAAATGCCTGCCACCAAAGGGATCACGGCGACGGCGAGCAGGCTGGCTGCCCGGGCCACGGCGTTGTTGACGCCCGACGCGATGCCGGCGTGACGGTTACTGGCGGCGGACAGCACGGCGGACGTCAGCGGTGCGACCGTTGCGGACAGGCCGAGACCGAACAACGCCACTCCAGGGAAGACATCGGTGAGGTAGTCGGCATGCCGGCCCGCGCGCATGAGGAGCAGAGAGCCTGCGGCTGCAAGGATTGGGCCGCCGGTCATCCACCAGCGGGGTCCGGTCTTCTGTGCCAACGCGCCCGTACGGGAGGAGAGAAGCAGCATCAAGATGGTGATCGGGAGCAGGGACAGGCCGGCGGCCAGCGGCCCGTAGCCCCCGACCACCTGGAGGTCGACGACCAGCAGGAAGAACAGCCCGCCGAGCGCGGCGTAGACGACGAAGGTAACCAGGTTGGCCGCGGTGAACTGGCGTGAGGAGAAGATGTCCAACGGGACCATCGGGTGCTCCGAGTGCCGCTCTGCCGCAATGAACGCTGCGAGACCAGCCAGGCCGATGGCGCCTGTCAATGCCACCGTCGTGGAGAAGCCGTGCGAGCCGGCGTCGACCAGCGCGTAGGTCAACCCGGCGAGGCCCAGGGCGCCCAGCGCGACGCCGGCGTAGTCGATCCGGGGGTCCATCTCGACGTCCCGCGACTCGGGTACGTGGCGCAAGCTCACCGCGATGACGACGGCGCACAGGGGCAGGTTGATGAGGAACACCAGCCGCCAGGAGATCGGGACGAGGACGCCGCCCAGCAACGGGCCGACGGCGGCGGCGATGCCGCCCAGACCGGACCATGCGCCGATCGCGCGCCCCCGGTCGGTTTGCTTGAACGAGGCCGAGATCAGGGCGAGGCTGCCCGGAGTGAGCAAGGCGCCGCCGATGCCCTGCAGCATGCGGGCCAGGACCAGCTCCGTGATGTTCTGGGCCAGGCCGCAGAGCAGGCTGGCAATGCCGAACCAGGCGATACCGATGACGAACACCTTGCGCCGGCCGAAGCGGTCGCCGAAGGAGCCGCCGACCAGGATGAACGAGGCGAGGGTGAGCGTGTAGCCGTTGACGGTCCACTGCAGCGCGCCGAAGTCCGCGTGCAGCGCCTTGCCCAGGGTCGGCAGCGCAATGTTGACCACCGTGCCGTCGATCAACGCGATCCCGCTGCCGAGGACGGCGGCGAAGAGCACCCATCTGCCCCGGCGCTCGTCGAGACTGAGAAGCTCATCAGCGGGGGCGGTGCTGGTCTCGGTCATGTGCTGCTCCTGGTGTGGCGATTCACTGCTTTGCCGCACAGTCTGTATGCCTCAAGGCCACAGGTCGCGCGCGCCTTCCCGGTCGGCGCACCCGGCCTTACCGCTTCAGCCCGGTGGTGCACGAGAATGCCTGGTACGTAAGGGTTCTCGGGTTATCCACAACTTCGATATTGACTGTTGCAGCGCAGGGAAATCTGTTAGAGTCGAACGTATGTTCGAAGGTAGTGGCCGACTCCGCCCCGAGGTCGCCTTTCCCGCTCTGGCGGCGGCGATCTCCGAGATTCCGCTGCGCGCGGAGCGCGGAGCCGACTCTGCGGTGGCCGAGGAGGCCAGGGCGCTGATGTCGCTCCGTCGGGAGGTGGATGCCCGGCTGCTGGATCGGATCGCGGCTGTCGACGAGCAGGGACTGGCGGCTGCGGACGGGTTCCCGTCGACGGCGTCCTGGGTGCGGGGCTTTGCCAACCTCGACCGCGGGCAGGCGGCCGGCCTCGTCGGGGCGGCGCGGCTGGCCGAGCGGATGCCGGCGCTGGGCGGGGTGTTGGCCCAGGGCAAGATCGGGGTCGAGCACCTGCAGGCCGTCGCCAGCGGCGCGGCGCACGTGCCCGCCGAGGAGCTGGCCAAGTCCGACACGACGCTGGCCAACCTGGGTCCCCACGTCCGCCCGTCGGACATGCGGCAGGCGGCCAAGGTGATCCAGTCGCGGGTGGATGCCGAGTCGGTCGAGAAGGACGCGGCCTACGTGCACGAGTCACGCCGGCTGACCTTGGCGAAGACGTTCGGCGACGCCTACCACCTCGAGGGGCTGCTCGAGCCCGAGGCCGGTGCGGCGTTGGCCGCCGCGTTGGAGCCGTTGATGGCCAGGCGGGGTGAGGAGGACACCCGCAACCCGGCCCAGCGGCGTGCTGACGCACTCATCGAGTTGACCGGCGCCGCCCTGCGGGCCACATCGCTGCCGGACTGTGGCGGCGACCGGCCGCGGCTCACCTTCCTCGTACGCACCGGAGCGCCCGGCATCCTGCCGGCGCTCGGCGATGTGGCGGGGGCGGTGACCGGAACGGGTTCGGGGGCTCTGTTCTCCGGCAGTCAGGTCGGGGTCTCTGCGTTCGGTGACGTCGACAGCACCGGCCTGCTGATCGGCACCACCGCGCTGCTGCCGCTGGAGGCGATCGCCCGGATCGGCTGCGACGCGGACATCAACGTCGCGACGGTCAACGAGTTCGGAGAGA
>JAWWOL010000535.1:0-4273 GCA_033851695.1 Frankiales bacterium | reverse complement strand
CCGCAGCAGTTCCCTGCCTCCCTCCCCTGTCGCTCGCGACGCATGGTGAGGCGTTGTCAGACCCGGCGGGCCGGCCGGGACGTAGGGATGGGGAACGTCGGCAGCACGGTGCGGCCCCAGGTGGCGTTGGTGACGCCGGCCATGGACGCGTACCACGCGGCGATCGCTGTGACGATGCCCAGGTAGCCGCCGAGATGGTGCCAGCCGGTGCTGGTCGCGAGCTCACCGATGCACAGCGCGGCAAACGTCAGCGTCAGCAGGACGAAGACGGCTGCCACCGCCCCGGACACCCGGACCGACGCGATGGTCATGTAGGCCGTGAACACCGTCCACATCAACAGGTAGACGCCGAGCGCCTGGCTCAGGTTGGTCGCCTTCGTCAGGTCGGTGTAGCGGATCAGGTAGCCGTACGACAACCAGAACGCGCCGTACGAGGTGAAGGCTAGCGCCCCGAAGGTGTTGGCCTTGCGGAACTCCCACATGCCGGCAAGCAGCTGGCCGATGCCGCCGTAGAACAGCGCCAGGCCGATGACGACGTTCGTACCGCTGTCGTTGGCGATGTTGGCGTTGAACACGCTCAGCACGAACGTCGTGCCGGCGAAGGCCGCGAGTCCCAGTGGTCCGGGGTCGGCGATGAACATCGTCGGGTTGGCGGGGACTTGGGCGGCGGTCGTCGTGCTGCCCTGGTCGAGATCGATACGGCTGGTCGACATTGCGGCTTCCTTTCACCCGGCACCCTGCGGTCCGGGATCGGCGGCATCACCTGATCACGAACGTAGGTTGCGCCGTTTCGTGCGGAAATACGCCGGGCTGGGCGGATCGCCGTACGGCCCACCTGAACGGTCATACGGGAGCAGCGCTCGGATGAGCGGTCGGTTTGCAACGCCGAACGGTTACCTGGGGGCAAGGTCGTGGTTCCAGCGTTCCTCGTTCATCCGGCCCCCAGCTCCGGCGCGTGCATCCGCATCATCACCGAGGTCACGTCCGCAGGGGCGCGCTGCTTGCTCAGCAGGGAGACGCTCACCATCGTGGCGAACGCGAGCGGTACGGTCACCGCCGCCGGCTGGGCGAGCAGGGCTGACGGCCAGCCCGGCGGCGCGTAGCCGGCGATGCGGAGCGACACCGCCACGACCGCCGCGCCACCGCCGACCAGCAACCCCGCCGTGGCGCCGGGAGCGGTCAGCCCACGCCACCAGATGCCGAGCAGCAGCAGGGGGCAGAAGCTCGACGCGGCAACCGCGAACGCCATCGCCACCACCTCGCTGACGGGCAGCTGGGTGGCGGCAAAGGTCAGCCCTAGGGGCACGGCCCCTGCCAGCAGCGTGCCCTGACGGAAGGAGCGGACCGTACCGCCGAGCAGGTCCTGGGCGACCACACCGGCCACACTGACGACCAGTCCCGAGGACGTGGACAGGAACGCGGCGAAGGCCCCGGCGGCCACGACTGCGCCGAAGACCTGACCGGCCAAACCTCCGATCGCCGCGCCCGGGAGCAGCAGGACCACCGCGTCGGTCTGCCCGGTCACCAACAGCTGCGGGGTGTAGAGCCGTCCGAGCGCCCCGAAAATCGCCGGGAACAGGTAGAACGCGCCGAGCAGCCCGATGACCACCACGGTCGTACGCCGCGCCGCCCGCCCGTCCGGGTTGGTGTAGAAGCGGACCAGCACGTGTGGCAGCCCCATCGTGCCGAGGAACGTCGCGAAGATGAGGCTGTAGATCCGGTAGAGCGGGTGGCTGTCGCGGTCTCCGCCGAACGGCGTCGCCCACACGGCACCCGTCGTACGGGGGAGACCGTCGGCCTGCGGAACCGCTGCGCCTGCTGGGAAGTCGAGCGTCGTGCCCTTGCCGACATCGTGCACGCCGGCGTTGAGGACCACGGCACCGTCTCGCCGCCGGTCGTCCACGACGCCATGGACGATCACGGTCTGCCGGGCAGTGACGTCCAGCCGTACGGCTGTCTGGACGTGCACCGCCGTTGCTTCGCGGAAGGTCGGAAATCCCGTGCTGGCAAGGGAAGCCGAGCCGTCGTGGTGCCAGATCGCCAGCAGCACCAGCGCTGGGACCGCGACCGCGAACATCTTCAGCCAGTACTGGAAAGCCTGCACAAAGGTGATGCTGCGCATGCCGCCGCCGAGCACGTTGCCGACCACGACCCCCGTCACGATGACCGCGCCGGCCCACTGCGGAGCCCCGGTCACCGTACGCAGGGTGAGCCCCGCGCCCTGCAGCTGCGGCAGGATGTAGAGCCAGGCGATCGCCACGACCAGCAGGCCGGCGAGCCGGCGCGTCGACCTCGAACCGAGCCGGGTCTCCGCGAAGTCGGCCAGGGTGTAGGCGCCCGAGCGTCTCAGCGGGGCCGCGACCAGCAGCAGGAGGACGAGGTAACCGGCGACGAAACCCACGGGATACCAGAGCATGTCGACGCCATAGGTCATCACCAGCCCGGCGACCCCGAGGAACGACGCGGCGCTGAGGTACTCCCCACTGATGGCCGACGCGTTCCACGCCGTGGACACGGTGCGCGAGGCGACCATGAAGTCCGACGTCGTACGGGACAGGCGCATGCCCCACAGCCCGATCGCGCACGTCGCGACGACCACGACGACGATGGCGGCCGAGGTGAGCCCGACGTTCATCAGGTGCGCTCGACCAGGTCGGCGTAGTCCTGCTCGTTGCGTTCCGCCAGCCGTACGTAGAGCAGGCCGCCGGCGAGCATCAGCGGGTAGATCACCACGCCGAGCAGGAACCACGGCAGCGACAGGCCGAACACCTTCGCCTGGCGCACCCAGTGAGAGGTGGCCAGCAGCAAGGGAAGTCCGCCGAGCAGGCAACCGAACACGGCCGCGAGTCGCAGCGACAGGGACAGCTGTGCCCGTACGAGAGTCCGCAGCAGGAGCACGGCCAGCTCGTCCTGCCCGCGCTCGGTCGGCGGGGGTCCCCCCTTGCGGCCGGTCGCCGGCCGGCCACGCCGGCGCAGCGACGCCATCGTCTGCGGGTGCGCCACCACCGTCCGCCGGACCGGACCGGTCACGCCGACCCGCCCGGACGCGCCCTGCGTACGAGCCGGTCCCGGAGCTCGCGCCCGTGCCGACGGCTCACCGGCAGCACCGGTGCGTCACCTCCGGACAGCCGGACCGCGTAGTGCCCACCGTCCAGGCGCAGCTCGTGGATGTGCGCCAGGCTGACCAGGTAGGACCGGTGCACCCGGAGGAAACCGGCTGCCGCCCACTGCTCCTCGAGCGTCGCCAGCGGCATCCGCACCAGGTGGCTGCCGCTCGCCGTGTGCAGCCGGGCGTAGTCCCCGGCCGCCTCGACGTAGCGGACGTCCGAGCGCTGGATGAACCGTACGGTGCCCGCCAGCTCCACCGCGATGGTCTCGTCGGCGGCGGCCGGGTCGACCTCACCGCCGCCGTGGACAGCGACCTCGACCCGGCGGACCGCCTCGGCCAGCCGCTCGGCGCGTACCGGCTTCATCACGTAGTCCAGCGCCTTCAGGTCGAACGCGGCCACGGCGTGCTCGTCGTAGGCGGTGACGAAGACCAGCTTGGGTGGCTCGGCGAACCTGGCCATGATCTTGGCCAGGTCCAGCCCGGACAGCCGCGGCATCCGGATGTCGAGGAAGACCGCGTCCACGGCGTCGTCCTCCAGGATCCGCAGCGCCGCCGCTGCGTCGGAGGCGGTCAGCACGGTGTCGACCCTCGGCTGCTCCCGGAGCAGGTAGGCCAGCTCGTCCAGCGCCGGCCGCTCGTCGTCGACGGCCAGCACCCGCAGCCCGGTCATCCCGCCCGCACCCCTTCCGCGTACTTCGGCAGTCGTACCGTGACCCGGGTGCCGGCATCGACCCCGGTCTCGACGACGAGGCCGTACTCCGGCCCGAAGGAGCGGCGGAGCCGTTCGTCCACGTTGCCGATGCCGATGCCTCCCGATGCATCAGCGGGGTCGCCGCCCGAGCCGTGGGCAAGGACCAGCCGGAGCTTCTCCGGGTCCATGCCCACCCCGTCGTCCTCGATGCAGATGACCGCGTCGTTTCCGGCGTCCTCGGCGGTGATCGTCACGTGGCCGGTGCCCTCCTTGCCCTCGAGGCCATGCCGTACGGCGTTCTCGACCAGCGGCTGCAGGCACAGGAACGGCACCACCACGGGCAGCACCTCCGGCGCCACCCGCAGGGTGACGCCGAGCCGGTCGCCGAACCGGGCCCGTTCCAGGACGAGGTAGCGGTCGATCGAGCGCAGCTCCTCCGCCAGCGTGGTTAACTCGCGGTGCCGGCGTATGCT
>JAWWOL010000544.1:0-7984 GCA_033851695.1 Frankiales bacterium | reverse complement strand
GTAGGGGCGCAGCGGCGAGCTAGCGAGTGCCCTAGGGGCGCAGCGGCGAGCTAGCGAGTGCCCTAGGGGCGCAGCGGGCGAGCTAGCGAGTGCCCTAGGGGCGCAGCAGCGAGCTGAGCGTCCGGCCGGGCTTGACGACGCTCGGCTGACGGCGCGGCTTGCCGGTGCGCTGGCCGAGCATGCGGAGCCCCTGCAGGATGCCGCCGGTGAGGTCCCCGCCCGCGAACGAGCTAGTCATCGACAGTGCGGCCAGCGCGCAGTCCCGGTCGCTGAGCCGGCCCCGCAGGTCCGGCCCGGTGACGATCTCGACCCGGCGGGCGCTCGGCGCCACCAGGACCAGGACCGCCTCGTGGGCCCGGTCGCCGAGGGCCGCGTGGGCGCGCTCGGCGAAGGCCCGTACGTCGGGGGTGTCCGCGAGGTCCTCGGCGTCGGCGACCAGGACGCTGAAGACGACCTTGGCCTCGTCGCTGATCGCCCGGACCTCGCGGCCGATCTCGCTCAGGTCGTGCTCGCTGAATGCGTCACCAGCTGGCACTGGCGCCACCGCCCTTCGGTGCAGCAGAGGGAGCCGCGGCGATCGCCCGCTCGGGCTCGGCCGGGCCGTTGAACCACACCGCGTCGGCCTGCCAGTCGCGGGTCGGCCGGTAGCGCGGACGGCGGCGCAGCGATGGGCCGTAGGTGAGAGCGGCCACCAGCAGGAAGAAGCCCACCGGGATGCCGAAGTAGACCCCCACCACGAACGGCCAGCCGGTGTGGGTGGGTGCCTGGCCGTCGTCGAGCCGGGCCCACGCCGGGGCGGCGGCGGCGAACGGCAGCGCGAGGCCGGTCAGCAGCGCGGTCGTGACGCGTACGAAGCGAGCTCTCACAGTTCCCTCTGCAGGTCGGATGGGCCGGCTGCCAGGCTATCGGAACGGCCGAGCCGATGCGCCACCTGGGCGGCCATCGGCGCGGCCATCAGGTCCTCGAGCAGGACCGGGCGCCCCTGCTGGTCGGCGATCGGCAGCCGCCAGGACGGGTACTCGTCGACCGTGCCGGGCAGGTTGGGCTGGCGCACGTCGCCCACCACGTCACTCAGCGAGGCGCCGAGCAGCCGGGCCGGAGTGCGGCCGAGCCACTCGTACAGACCCAGCACGAAGTCCTCCTCGGCCACCGGCTGACCGTCGTCCGGCGGCAGGATTCCCTTGCGCCGCAGGGCATCCAGCCACGCCGACCGCTCGTGTCGCGCTTGCGCCCACTCGGCCTCGGGGTCGCGCAGCAGGCCGAGCTCCTCACGGACACGTACGTGGTCGCCCTGGAGGAAGCCGGCCGCCGTCGGCAGGTCATGGGTGGTCAGGCTGGCCATCGCGAGCTCGCGCCAGTCCTCCGGCATCAGGGGTCGCATCTCGCCGCTGCCCGGGTCCGGGCCGAGCTGGAACCACAGGATGTCGCAGCCCAGGATGCCCCGGCGGGCCAGCTCGGTGGACACGTACGGCTCCACCGTGCCGACATCTTCGCCGATGACGACGGCACGTGCTCGGGAGGCCTCGAGCAGCAGCACGCCGAGCATCGCCCGATAGTCGTAGTAGAGGAAGGCGCCCCGGTCGGCGGACTCGCCCGCCGGGATGCACCAGAGCCGGAACAGGCCGAGCACGTGGTCGATCCGGATGCCACCGGCGTGGCGCAGCACCGACCGGATCATGTCCCGGAACGGTGCGTAGCCCGCCTCCGCCAGCGCGGTCGGGTGCCAGGGCGGCAGCCCCCAGTCCTGGCCGCGCTGGTTGAACGAGTCCGGAGGCGCGCCGATGGTGAGCCCGCCGGCGAGCACCCCCTGCAGCGCCCAGGCGTCGGCACCGTACGAGGTCACCCCGACGGCGAGGTCGTGGATGACACCGATCTGCATGCCGGACTCGTGCGCCGCGTCCTGGGCAGCGGCGAGCTGCTCGTCGCAGAGCAGCTGAAGCCAGCAGTGCCACAGCAGCCGGTCGGCGAGGTCGGCGCGGGCGCCGGCAACCGCGGGCGACTGCGGGTCGCGGAGCTCCTCGGGCCAGTCGGGGAAGCGCTGGCCGTGCAGCTCGGCGATGGCGCAGAAGGTGGCGAAGCCCTGCAGCGCCTCACCGCCTTGGCGGATGAACCGGGCCAACGCCGCCGTACGGTCCGCCGCCGGTGGCTGGGCGAACAGGATCGCGAGGGCCTGTTCCTTGGCCAGCCAGCTCGGGTCGCGGTCTATCCGGTCACTCTGGTTGGCCGGGCGCACGGTGGCGGCGAGGGCGTCGACCTGGGCCCGTACCGACTCCGGGGCGGCGAGGTAGTCGAGGGTCAGCTCCGGCCGGAGGTACTGCGGCGCGCGGAACCGGCGGCTGCTCGGCGAGTAGGGCGACGGGTCGAGCGGGGGGACCGGCGGCCCGGCGTGCATGGGGTTGACCAGCACCAGGCCGGCGCCAGCGCCGCCACTCCAGGCAGTGAGGGTCCGCAGGTCCTCGAGGTCGCCGACGCCCCAGGACTGCCCGGAGCGCAGCTGGTAGAGCTGGGCGGCCCAGCCCCAGAGCCGGCCCGTGAAGAGCTCCGGCAGCACCGTCGGCGCCACCAGCAGCGTGGCCGCAACCTCGCCGGCCTCGGCCGTGACGACCAGCCGGTGCCAGCCGGGGGGCAGGTCAGCGGGCAGCAGGACCTCGTGACCGGTGACGGCGACGGCGACCAGCGCGCCGTCCTCGAGCTCGACGCGAGCCTGCAGGGCGGGGCCGGTGAGGGCCACGCCGGCTGGGGATCCGGCGTCGACCACCACGGTCGGCGGCAGGAGCGGGGCGGACTCGCGGGCCAGCCGAAGGGTCTCGGCCGGGTCGGACACATCGACACCGAGCGCGGTCAGGACGGCCTCGACCACGTCGTCGGCGATGTCGACCGGTTGGCCGGCCCAGTTCTCGTAGCCGGTCGCGACGCGGTAGTGCTCGGCGAGCGCGGAGAGCGCCGGGGAGTCGGTCACTGGCCGAACGCTACCGGAGCGCGGGGGCGACCGGCAGGTCAGGCACTCGCGGACGCGGCCACACCGTCGTCCCAGCCGTACTCGTCGACGTCACCGGCGTCCTCGATCGCGAGGTAGGACCGCCACCGCGGATCCATCCGGCCGGTGCTGACGATCCGCCAGGCGGCACCGTTGGGGACCCGCGGCGTCCGGCGCAGCCGCCAGCCGAGGTCGGCGATGTTGCGGTCGGCCTTGACATGGTTGCAGCGGCGGCAGGCCGACACCACGTTGTCCCAGGTGTGCGGGCCGCCGCGGCTCTTGGGCACCACGTGGTCGAGGCTGGTCGCCGGAGCGTCGCAGTAGACGCAACGGCCGCCATCGCGAGCGAAGACGGCACGGCGGGTCAGCGGCACGACGCTGCGGTACGGGACGCGTACGTAGCGACTGAGCCTGATGACCGCGGGGATCGGGAGCGACTGCCGCTCGCTGCGCACAAGGCCGTCGCCCGGCTCGACGACCACCGCCTTGTGGGCAAGGACCAGCAGCACCGCGCGGCGTTCGGGCACGACGCACAGCGGCTCGAACGAAGCATTCAGCACCAGAGCGTGGGGCACAGCAGGCCTCCTCGGCCGAACCCCGGCGCGTGGCTCGTGCCGGGGATGCCCTCCTAGTAGACCTGACCGGAGACGTTTGCGCACGCACGTTGCCCTGTCCGTGACGTTCTCGTGTCTGCGATCCTTAGGCTGACCGCATGGACTACCCCGCTGCGGAGCGCCTTGACATCGTCGACGATCTCTTCGGCCACAAGGTCGCCGATCCCTATCGCTGGCTGGAAGACCCCTCGGCGCAGCAGACCACCGAGTGGCAGACCGGCCAGGACGCCATCACCCGCCCGTACCTCGACGGGCTGCCCGGCAGGGACCGGTTCCGGTCGCGGATGACCGAGCTGCTGGGCACGGGGGTCGTCGGCGGGCCGGCGTGGCGGGGCGAACGGGCGTTCTTCGTCCGCCGCCAGCCGGGTCAGGAGCACGCCGCGGTCCTCGTACGGGATCCCGACGGCTCGGAGCGGACCCTGATCGACCCGGCGGCGCTTGACCCCAGCGGGCTGACCACGCTCGACGGCTGGCAGCCGGACAAGGAAGGCCGGCTGCTCGCGTACCAGCTCTCCACCGGAGGCGACGAGGAGAGCCGGCTCTCCGTCCTCGACGTCGCGACGGGTGAGGTGGTCGACGGGCCGGTCGAGCGCACCCGGCACAGCCCGGTGGCGTGGCTGCCCGGCGGCGAGGCGTTCTACTACGTGCGCAGGATGGCGCCCGCGGAGCTGCCGGAGGACGAGGTGCAGTACCACCGGCGGGTGCGCCTGCACCGGCTCGGCACCCCGTGGGACGAGGACCCGGTGGTGTTCGGGGAGGGCCTGGACAAGACCGGCTTCTACGGGGTCTCGGTGAGCCGCGACGGCCGCTGGCTGACGGTGACCCGGACCCTCGGGACGGCGCCCCGCAACGACGTGTGGCTGGCGGACATCTCGTCCGGGATCCTGGAATCGCCTGCGCTGCAGGAGGTCCAGGTCGATGTCGACGCGAGCACCGGGCTGCACGTCGGCAACGACGGCCGGCTCTACGTGTTCACCGACCGCGACGCTCCTCGTGGCCGGCTCTGCGTCACCGACCCGACCACGCCCTCGTACGAGACCTGGCGGGAGCTGGTGCCGGAGGACCCGGAGGCGGTGCTCGACGACTTCGCGATCCTCGACGACCTGCTGCTGGTGGGGCGCACCCGGCACGCGGTAAGTGAGCTGTCCGTGCACTCGCTCGAGACCGGCGCCTTTGTCCGGTCGGTCTCGTTGCCGGGGGTCGGGGCGATGGGCGGGATCGGCTCGCGGCCCGAGGGCGGGACAGAGGCGTGGCTGGGCTGGACCGGCTTCGCGACCCCCTCGTGCGTGCTGCGCTACGACGCCGTGGCCGACTCGCTGGAGGTGTGGGCTGAGCCGCCGGGCAAGGTCGACGTGCCGACGGTATCCAGCCAGGTGGTGACCTACACCTCCAAGGACGGGACGCCGGTCCGGATGTTCGTGGTGTCACCCACCGACGCTCCTGACCGGCCACGGCCCACGACCTTGTACGGGTACGGCGGGTTCAACATCCCGATGACACCGGGGTTCTCGGCGGGCATCCTGTCCTGGGTCGAGGCCGGCGGCGTCTACGCGATCGCCTGCCTGCGCGGCGGCTCGGAGGAGGGCGAGGACTGGCACCGGGCCGGGCGCCGCGGCGAGAAGCAGAACGTGTTCGACGACTTCACCTCGGCAGCCGAGTGGCTGATCGCGGAGGGCTGGACAGCGCCGTCCCAGCTGGCGATCTCGGGCGGCAGCAACGGCGGCCTACTCGTCGGCGCGGCCCTCACTCAGCGACCCGAGCTTTTCGCCGCGGTGGTCTGCTCGGCTCCGCTGCTCGACATGGTGCGCTACGAGGGCTCGGGGCTGGGCCAGCTGTGGTCGGACGAGTACGGGACCGCCGCCGTTGCCGAGGAGCTCGAGTGGTTGCTCGGTTACTCCCCCTACCACCGGGTCGTGGAGGGAACCGCCTACCCGGCCGTCCTGTTCACCGTCTTCGACAGCGACACCCGGGTGGACCCGATGCACGCCCGCAAGCTCTGCGCAGCACTGCAGTTCGCGACCTCGTCGGATCGTCCGGTGCTGCTGCGGCGCGAGGCCGACGTCGGCCACGGCGCCCGCTCGGTCAGCCGGTCGGTCGAGCTGTCGGTCGACACGCTGGCCTTCGCGGCGGCCCGTACCGGACTGGTGCTGGAGCCGTGACCGGCACGAGCATCGACCTGACCCAGAGCATCTGCGGCACCCACACCGGGGCTGCCTGGTGCGGTCCCGCGGTGTCCGGCAGCCGGATCGGGCTCATCATCGTCCTCGCGATCGTGGTCCAGTTCGTCGGGCACCGGGCGATCAGCCGGCTGGTCTCGCGCACCGTCGACGGCTTGCCGGTGCCGCTGCGCAAGGTGTCCGTACGGGCCCGGTCGTTGTTCGACTCGGAGCCGTCGTCGACCTCGGCGCGACGGCGCCAGCGGGCCGAGACCATCGGCTCGGTGCTGCGGAGCATCCTGTCGTTCCTGGTCCTCACCATCGCCCTGGTCATGGCCCTCGATGCGCTCGGCCTCAACATCGCCCCCCTGCTCACCGGGGCCGGGATTGCCGGTGTAGCAGTCGGTTTCGGTGCGCAGAACCTGGTCAAGGACTTCCTGTCGGGGATATTCATGATCCTCGAGGACCAGTACGGCGTCGGTGACTGGATCGACGCCGGCATGGCTGCGGGCACCGTCGAGGCGGTCGGTCTCCGGACCACCCGACTGCGCGACGCCGACGGCACGGTGTGGCATCTGCGCAACGGCGAGATCCTGCGCATCGGCAACTTCAACCAGGGCTGGTCCCGCGTCGTGATCGACGTGCCGATCAGCTATGACCAGCCGGTCGACCGGGCCCAGCAGGTGCTGCTCGCCGCGGCGAACTCCGTCGTCGAGGATCCGGCCTACGCCGACCTGGTGCTCGACCCACCCGACGTCTGGGGAGTCCAGTCGTACGAGGAGAAGTGGCTCACCCTGCGGGTGGTCATCCGGACTCGGGCCCGACAGCAGGACGATGTCAGCCGTGCGGTCCGGCTGGCCATCAAGAACGCCCTGGACGGCGACGGCATCAAGAGCCCGGCCGCCGCCATGGTCAGCGCTCCGCCCACCTGAGTCCACCTGCTCTGTCCGGAACCCTCAGTACGGGGGTTCTGGTTCTGGTTCGTCGGAGTAGTCGTGGGGGGTGGAGCGGTAGGTGTGGCCGTGGGGGCTGGTCCAGGTGAGGGTGTTGTTGGCGTCGCCGTGGCAGGTCCAGCCGCCGTGGGTTTTGGCGATGTGGCCGATGCGGGACAGGCTGGCGAGGTTGGTGGAGGCGGTGTGCCCGCCGGTGCCGGGGGCGAAGGGTTGTACGTGGTCGCTGTCGGCGAGGTAGGCGGACCGGTTGGCGCCGGGGAAGCGGTCTTTGACGTCGCGGGCCTGGGTGAAGCGGCGCATCGGTGGCGGTGGTCGGTAGAGGGTGTCGCCGACGTCGAGGAGGTAGCCGGTGACGGGGTGGTGGATGAACCGTTGCCAGTCGGCGTCTTGGGCGAGGATCCGGGCGATGTCGGCGGGGATCGGGCCGTAGCCGGGCAGCTCGCCGGCGTTGTCCCGCAGGTGCAGCAGGGTGGTCAGGCTCATGGTGAGCTGGACCAGGATCTTCGGCTGCTGCGGGGTGCTCGGGTCGTGCTCGTCGGGGCCTAGGACGTACCAGGCCAGGGCGTCCGCGAGGCGCTGGTCCCGGGTCCGCCGCCGGGCCGGTTCGGCGCCGTCCCCGGCTGTCTGCTGGCGGGTGTTGCGGTCGGCGCGGGCGAACTCCTTGGCTTTGGCTTCGAGCGCCTGCCGGACCGCGACCGCGGTGTGCGCCGGGAGGTAGGCGTGCAGGCCGAGCAGCCCCGGTTCGGGTGGTTCGGTGTCGAGGGTGACCCGCCGGTTGGCTTGCCCTTGCAGGTGTTCCACCGCGGCGTCGGGGCCTTGGGCGGCCAGCACCAGCCGGCGCAGCTTGGCCAGCAGGCTGGGCAGCCGCAGGTCAGCGGCGGTGGGCAGCACCCGGGCTTCGATCTGCTGGGCCACCTGAGCGGGCAGCCCCTGCAGGTGTTCGCAGATCCGCCGGGCCCGGTAGTCCGAGAGCTCCCCGGCGGCCAGCCGGGCGGCGGTCGCGGTCAGCGTGGTGGCCAGCAGCCGGGCGGTGGCCAGCTTGGCTTTGAGGAACGTGTCGTTGCAGTCCACCGCCAGGGCCAGCTCGAGGGTGCGGGAGTCCTGCTCCCGGCGGCCGTCCCGGGAGGTCGCCGCGGTGGCCCCGACGAAGGCGACGTTCGCGGCTTGCTGGCGGGCGGAGAGCCAGCGGGCCTGCCGTTCCCACTCCGCGGCGACCTCCAGCTCCTGGTCCGCGGACATCGGCCGGCCTTGCAGGGTTTCCAGCAGCCGGATCGCCTCCGGGCC
>JAWWOL010000527.1:0-11212 GCA_033851695.1 Frankiales bacterium | reverse complement strand
TCAGTCCAGCGTCGTGCCGAGCTTGTCGAGCAGGTCGTTCGTTCCCTTCTCGCGGAGCGCCGGCTGGTCGAGCCCGTCGAGGAAGGCGCCCTGCTCGGTGAGGATCAGCCGGGTGCGTTCGCCCTCGGGGATCAGCTCGATGGTGGCGACCGAGACGGAGATGCGGCGGCCGTCGAGGTGCATGTCGTAGGTGTAGACGATCCGCTGGTCGACGACGATGTCCTGGTAGACGGCGTCGTAACGGAACGTTGGGCCGCCCTCGATGTCGCCGCCCATGCTCTCCGCGCCGCCGACCCGGAAGTCGAACGCGGCGGGGTTGTCGTCGCCCGACCCGAACCAGCGCGACTTCTGGGCCGGGTCGGCGAAGGCGGCGAAAACCCTCGCCGGCGCGGCGTTGTAGGTCCGTTCGACGACGAAGGTCGAGTGTTCGACCGTACGGTCGGTCATGGTGTGCTCCTCGTAGGTGGGGGGTCGTCGGTGAGTGACGGCGGCAGCGGTTCGGCGGTCGCGTCGAGGAAGTCCCCGAGCCGGTCGAGGCGGCGTTCCCAGCCGCTGCGCCGATCGGTGATCCACTGCTCGGCCGTACGCAGCGCGGTCGGTTCGATCTCGCAGGTCCTGACCCGGCCCACCTTGCTCGACCGGACCAGTCCGCTGTCCTGCAGGAGCCGCAGGTGCTGCAGCACCGCGGGCATCGACATGGTCAGCGGAGCCGTCAGCTCGCTGACCGACGCCGGACCGCGGGTGAGCCGCTCGACGATGGCACGCCGAGTCGGGTCCGCGAGGGCCTGGAAGACCAGGTCCAGCTCCGGCAATTGGTTAACCATATGCTTAAGTATTGCCGCGATCGGGCCGTTGTCAACACCGGCCGGGGCGGGTTGTCGCCCGGATGGCCCGATCCGGCTTCATTCCGGTGGCGATGGGAAGGTAGCCGTCGGGGCAGGTGGTCACCATGGCTTTCGAAGTCGAACAGCGTCGCTACCCGATGACACGTACGACGGTGGTCCGCCCGGTCGGAGAGCTCTCCCTCGCATCGATCTCGCTGCTGCGGAGCGCACTACGCCGGGCCGTACGGGAGGACTCCGCCGTGATCGTCGTCGATCTCGGTCTGGCGTCCGTCGAGGACACTTCGGTCGTCGTGCCGCTCGTCGAGGCCGCCCGGCTGGGCCGGGCCTTCGGTGCCGAGGTGGTGGTCGCCACCGCCCCGGAGCTCCTCAAGGCCCGGCTGGCCAGCTGCGGGCTCGCCGACCGGCGCCGACCGAGGACGGCCAGCGTGCCGCTGACCGAGCTGAGCAAGCGTCGTACGCCGGCCGTCCGTCGTCGTTTGCGGCCTGGGCCGCGGCCGGAGTCCTAGAGATCGACCGCGACGTACTTGGTCGAGACGTACTCCGCGATGCCCTCGTAACCGCCCTCGCGGCCGAAGCCGGACTCCTTGATGCCGCCGAACGGCGCGGCTGCGTTGGACACCAGGCCGCGGTTGAGCCCGACCATGCCGACCTCGAGGCCCTCGATGACCCGCAGCCCCCGCTTGAGGTTCTCGGTGAAGACGTAGGCGACCAGGCCGAACTCCGAGTCGTTGGCCGCGGCCAGCGCCTCGGCCTCGTCCTCGAACGTCGCCACGGGAGCCACCGGACCGAAGATCTCCTCGCGCAGCAGGTCCGCGCCGGCAGGAACGTCGGCGAGCACGGTCGGCGTGTAGAAGTAGCCGGCCCGGTCCGGGGCCGAGCCGCCGGTCACCACGGTGGCGCCCTTGCTGACGGCGTCCGCGACCAGCTCGCGTACCTTGGCGCGCTGGTTGTCGTCGATGAGGGGGCCGACGTCCACCCCCGGCTCCGTGCCGCGGCCGACGGTCTGTGCCGCCATCCGCTCGGCCAGCCGGGCCGAGAACTCCTCGGCCACCGCGGCCTGCACGTGGAACCGGTTGGCCGCCACGCAGGACTCGCCCATGTTGCGCATCTTGGCGATCATCGCGCCGTCGACGGCGGCATCCAGGTCGGCGTCGGCGAAGACGAGGAACGGGGCGTTGCCGCCGAGCTCCATCGACATCCGCAGCAGCGAGCCGGCCGACTGCTCCATGAGCTTCTTGCCGACCGGGGTCGAGCCGGTGAAGGAGACCTTGCGCAGCCGGCCGTCCGCGAACAGCGGCGCCGTCGTGCCGGATGCGGAGGACGTGCCGATCACGTTGAGCACGCCGGCCGGCAGCCCCACGTCGGTCAGGATCTGCGCCAGCATGAGCATCGACAGCGGAGTCTGCTGGGCGGGCTTGACCACCATCGTGCAGCCCGCCGCGATCGCCGGGCCGATCTTGCGGGTGCCCATGGCGATCGGGAAGTTCCACGGCGTGATCAGCAGGCACGGGCCGACCGGCTGCTTCATCGTCATCAGCCGGCCGCTGCCGTTGGGCTCGCGGCTGTAGCGCCCGTCGATGCGCACGGCCTCCTCGGAGAACCAGCGCAGGAACTCCGCGCCGTAGACGACCTCGCCCTTGGACTGCGCCAGCGGCTTGCCCATCTCCAGCGTCATCAGCAGGGCCAGCTCGTCCTGCCGGTCGATCAGCGTCTGGTACGCGCGGCGCAGGATCTCCCCGCGTTCGCGCGGCGGCGTCGCGGCCCAGCCGGCCTGCGCGGCGACCGCAGCGTCCAGCGCGGCGACCGCGTCGCCCGGGGTGGCGTCGGCCACGGTCGTGAGCACCTCGCCGGTGGCCGGGTCCTCCACGGCGAACGTCCTTCCGCCGGTCGCCTCACGCCACTGCCCGCCGATGAAAATGCCCTGCGGGACCGCGTCGAGGACCTTCTGCTCCTGCACATCGCGCGCCATGAGAACTCTCCTGTTCACCTGCACTGCCCAATATTGCCCAGGCCCGATCCGAGACCGGCTGGCACCCGTACTGTGACAATCGCATAGCCTGCTCCTTCGCTACGAGGGAGGGGACGGAGAGGCGTGAGCGAGTCGGTGCTGGTCGTCTGGGACGACGCCTTGCTGGCGTACGACTTCGGCCCAGGCCACCCGATGCAGCCGGTGCGGCTCGAGCTGACCGCAGCCCTGTGCCAGGACCTGGGGCTGTTCGACCCGGTCCAGCTGTACGCGCCGCAGGTCGCCGACGACGCAACGCTCGAGCTGGTGCACACCGCCGACTACGTCGCCGCCGTACGCCGCGCGCCGGAGGACGTCATGGGCCGGCTCGGCCTGCGCTACGGCATCGGCACTCCCGACACCCCGGCCTTTCCGCGGATGCACGAGGCGAGCGCCCGGGTCGTCGGCGGCAGCGTGGCCGGTGCGCTCGCGGTCTGGCAGGGCCGTACGCAGCACGCGGTCAACTTCGCCGGCGGGCTGCACCACGCGATGGCCGCTGCGGCGTCGGGCTTCTGCGTCTACAACGACGCTGCCGTGGCGATCGCCGCCCTCCTCGACGCAGGTGCCGACCGGGTCGCCTACGTCGACGTCGACGTCCATCACGGCGACGGCGTGCAGGCGGCGTTCTACGGCGACCCGCGAGTGCTGACGATCAGCCTGCACGAGTCGGGCAGCACCCTGTTCCCCGGCACCGGGAGCGCCGCCGAGACCGGGGCTGGCGCCGGCCTCGGCAGTGCGGTCAACGTCGCCCTGCCCGCTGGCACGGACGACGCTGGTTGGTTGCGGGCGTTCGACGCCGTGGTTCCCGGCCTGCTGCGGGCCTTCAGGCCGCAGGTGCTGGTCACCCAGCACGGCTGCGACAGCCACCGCAGCGACCCGCTCGCCCACCTCGAGCTCACCGTCGACGGCCAGCTGAGCTCGTACGAGGCTCTGCACGCGTTGGCCCACGAGCTGTGCGGCGGCCGCTGGCTGGCCCTCGGCGGGGGCGGCTACGAGGTGGCCGGCGTCGTTCCCCGCTCCTGGACCCACCTGGTGTCGGTCGCGGTCGCCGCCGACCTGGACCCGGCGACGCCGACACCGGCGGACTGGCGGCGGCTGGTCATGGACCGGAGCGGTCAGCGGCCGCCGGAGACGATGGGCGACGGCGGTTCCGCACGTCGGACCCAGTGGCATCCCGGCCCGGGCGACCGGGTCGACGCGGCGATCCTGGCCACCCGGCAGGCGGTCTTCCCGCTGCACGGGCTGGACCCGTTCGACCCGAGGGACTAGCCCGCGTCGACGACGTCCGCGCTGGCCAGGCCGGCGAGCCGCCAGGCCAGGCTGACCCGGTTGCGACCGGCCCGCTTCGACTCGTACAGCGCTGCGTCGGCGGCCTGGATCAGCTCGGCGCCGTCGACGGCGTGCTGGGGATAGATCGCCACGCCGAAGGACGCCGTCACGCTCGGCTTCTCCGGCATCTCCTCGATCAGCTGGCGGTAGCGCTCTGCCTTGAGGTGCGCGGCGACCGGGTCGCTGCCGGGCAGCAGGATGACGAACTCCTCGCCGCCGTAGCGGGCGACGGTGTCGGTCGCCCGGCCGCCGTCACGCAGGATGGCGGCGACCCGCTGCAGGGTACGGTCGCCGACCTGGTGGCCGTGGGCGTCGTTGTGCGCCTTGAAGTGGTCGATGTCGACGATGATCAGCGCGAGCGCGACCCCGGAGCGGTCGGCGCGGGAGAGCTCACGGAGCAGCTCACTGTCGAACGTCCGCCGGTTGGCGATGCCGGTCAGCGAGTCGGTCGCCGCGAGCCCGCGGACCTGCGCGAGCAACCAGGCGTTCTGCAGCGCGAGCGCGGTCTGGGAGACGAACTGCTCGACCACCTCGACCACCCGGCGCTCGATCCGGGCGCTGCCGCGGGAGCTGTGCTCGAACACCAGCACCCCCAGCGGGCCGGCCTCGGAGTACAGCGGCAGGACCACCAGGTTGGTAGCACCCGGCATCGCCGCGGCGAGCCAGGGGTCGAGGTCCGGGTCGACCGAGCGGACCCGGATCGTGCTGCGGGTGCGCATCGCCTGGCTGACCAGGCCGTCGCCGTCCGGCCGCAGGTCCGACCGTACGGGGGCGACCTCGCGCCCGGCCAGCGCGGTGAGCTCACCGGTGGGCGCCGCCGCCATGACGATGCGGGCACAGCCGGTGCTGTCGACGACGGCGTCGACGAGTGCATCGGCCACGTCCTCGGCGCTGCTGACCGTCTCCAGGGCGAAGGCGAACTGCGACAGCGCATGCAGGTCGTAGTTGCGCCGGCGCAGCTCCCGCTCGTTGACCGCGCCGAACGACGCGGTGGCAGCGGTGACCAGCAGGACGGCCACGATGTCGGAGGTGAGGTCGGTGAGCCGGGGGGTAGCCGCCGCGTGCACGATATGAGCGGTCTGCAGCTGGTAGGCCGACCCGATCAGCAGGCTGTGCCAGACCGCGATCTTCAGGCCGGTACGGAAGGACGCGCACAGGGTGACCGAGACCACGTGCAGCAGCACCAGGTAGCGAACCGGGCTGGTCAACCCGCCGCTGCCGTACGTAGTGACCCCGAGGAAGAGCCCGTCCACCAGCAGGCTGCCGCCGAAGACGCTGATCGCCGACGTCCGCGTCAGCCGCCAGGCCCTGACCGTCGGCAGGGTGAGGAGGAGGTACGCGGCACACACCGCCCAGACGTCGCGCAGCGGCAGGGTGGACTGATGCAGGTCGATGGCCGAGGTCAGCAGGATCGGCGCCACCATGGCCAGCCGCAGGAACTGCAGGTAGCGGAGCCTGTCCGCGAGCGGCACCAGCCCCGGCGCCTCGGAACGAGAGGCGGTCATGACGGCTCTCCCTGGCGGTCCGGCGGAGCGAGGCGGTGCCGGTCGACGAAGCCGAGGAACTGGTCCCCGTACGACGGTGCTAGCGCGAGCTTGGGGTCCCGCCGGTCGATCCCGCGCTGGACCAGCAGGAACAGCACGACCAGCGGCAGGATCATCAACGAGGTGACGGCTGCGCCCTTGAGTACCGGCGCGGCCGCGGTCGAGATCGTCTGCGCGGCGTTGGCGACGCCGCTGGCCAGCTTGCCGACGATGCCCGTGGGCGGTCCGCCGCCGTCACCCGGTGGCGGCGGCAACGCCCCGGACGTGGCCTTGTTGCCGCCCTGGTCGGTCAAGGGCACCCCGACCGGAGGAGCCAGCGACGTCGCCGCGGGGGCGGGTGTCGTCGTGACCTGGCCGGGCCCCGCGACCGGGCGGCCCGTCGCCGGCGCTGACGGCCGCGCGGCCGGGGGCGTGGGGCCGCCGGTCGGCGGGTCCGTGGGCCCGGGAGGGGTCGGCACCGAGGCCGGCTCCGTGCCGGCCGGGGTCGGGACCGCGCTGGGCAAGGGTGGGTCGGTCGTGGGCGGGGTGACCGGGTCTGCGGCGACCGGCAGCCACCAGAACGCCGCGGCCGTGGTCAGACCCTGCGCGACGTTGTCGTCCTGGACGGACAACCGCAGCCGCAGCACGACGGTGGCGACGGCGGCCGAGAAGTGGCCGACCCGCTCGGGGCGGGTCGCGTCGAAGCCGGCGGCGAGTGCGGACAGGCTGCCGACGAACAGCAGCCGGCCGCTGAAGCCGGTGCAGTCGGCGAAGCTGCCGCCCGTACCCGACTCGATCGTGACGTTGAGGTGGTCGGCCAGGTCGCCGGAGGCGGTCACGAACATGCCGAGGTCAGCCGACGTGTAGTCGGTGGGGCTGGTCACCGCGACGCAGCGCTCGAGGACGTGGCCGGGGGAGAGCCTGGCCGCGCTGACCAGCGGCGAGCTGCCGGCGTCCGTGGTCAGCGACGTGCTGTCGGCCAGGGCAGCACCGGGCAGGGCCAGACATGCCGAGGCGGCCGCGAGTGCGCAGCCGACCATGCGGCTGAGCCCGCGACGGCGTCCCGGCGGGTGAGGCACCTGCTGCTCCCTCCTCGGTGCGGCACGCAAGGCGCGAGCGGTCTTCCCGCAAGTCATCGACCCGCGCGAGCCGGAATGAAGCGCCCGGTCGCCGGGTCCCGCTCGGGCAGCCGCCGTACGGGTACCGGCTGGGGCTCGCGATCGACCGAGGCCGGGTCGTCGCCCTGGGTCTCCCCGGAGCGGTCGTCAAGGCCTGGGCCGGCGCTGCCGAGGAGCCCGCACGCGGCGAGGATGGCGAGCGCGGCGAGGCCCAGCTGCCGCCAGGAGTGGTCGTGCAGCCACACGATGCCGAGCCCGATGTACGGCAGCCGCAGCCGCGGCAGGCCCCGTACGGACGCGGGCGGTACGGGGGAGGAGTCCTCGCGCCGGTTGGCGTCGCCCTTGGTGATCAGGTCACCCGAGGGCGTGAAGCGCATGAACCGGTGCACCAGCAGGTGCGAGGGCATCGCCGGGTCGGTGACCAGGATGATCTGCCCGGGCGTGACCGTACGCGCGCTCGCAGGGGCGGACAGGACCACGTCACCGGGGTGCAGCCGCGGCTGCATCGAGCCGGTCATCACCACCGACGGGGACCAGCCCGCCGCCCGGGGGAGCACCGACCAGATCGCCAGACCACAGGTGACGGCGACCACGACCGCGGCCAGCGTGCGGCCGAGCAGGAGCGCCCAGGCCAGTGGCGCGGGCGCGGGTCGGCCGCTCATCAGGTGTTCTGCGCCTCCCACGTGAACGTCACGGTGGCGTTGAGGCCCTGCGCGGCGTTGTTGTCCTGCACGGTCCAGGTGAACCGGTAGTCCCTGGTCGCGCCCGCCCCCGCCGGCATCCAGGCACCCACGCCGTTGGCGAAGCTGGTGGCGCTCGAGGCGAACGTGGTCAGCGTGAGGGCCGTGCTGCCGGTCGGGTTGTAGTCGTTCGCGCTCGGCACGAAGTCGCTGCAGTTGGCCGCGGAGCCGGCGCCCTCGTCGACCTTGAGGGTGAGGTACGGCGCCAGGTTGCTCGGCGTGGTCGTGGTCAGGTCACCTCCGGCCACGTACAGCTTGGTCGCTGCTGCCAGGTTGCCGCCGTACGTCAGCTCGAGGCAGGCGGTGCCGGTGCTGCCGGGCTTGAGGCCGGTGGCGGTGAGCATCGCGCTGCCGTTCGCGGCGTCGGTCAGCGTGACCGTGCCGGCGGTCAGGCTGTTGCCGGGGTTCGAGGTCGTGCCGGAGAAAGCGGCGTACGACGACTGCCAGACCATGCCTGCGCTGGCGAGGATGCCGAGCGGCAGCACGCCCTTGGTCAAGCTCCTACGTACCCGACTGGACGGACCGCGCATCGCGTTCGCTCCTTGGTTCCCCAGTGCGGCACCCCCACGACGCCGCGACCCCTAAGTCATCGGTTCTGCCGGGTGGGTACTGACGGCCCGGATGGACCATCGCGCCATGGTTCGCTCGGCGGATCGGCTGGCTTCCGGGGCAGGGCTGTTCGGCGCCGCCGGGCCGGAACAGCGGAGGGCATGGTTGACTTCCAGTCGAGGTGATCGCGGTGAAGGGGCAGGACGGGCAGGACGCTGACGGGCCCGGCTACCCGCCGTACTGGGAAGCGGATGTGGTGCTCTCCGACGGGGGGACGGTCCACCTGAGGCCGATCCGGTCGGACGACGCCGAGCGGCTGGTGACGTTCTTCCACCGCTGGAGCGCCGAGACGGTCTACCGGCGCTTCTTCACCGTGCGCAGCGAGCTGACCCCGGCCGAGATCAGCCGGTTCGTCAACGTCGACCACCACGACCGGGTGGCGATCGTCGCCGAGCTCGGCGGTGAGATGGTCGCACTGGCCCGCTACGACCGGCTGCCCGACAGCGACGAGGCAGAGGTGGCCTTCGTGGTCGAGGATGCCCACCAGGGGCGTGGGCTGGGCTCCGTCCTGCTCGAGCACCTCGCCGCGGCTGCCCGTGAGCGTGGGGTCAGCAGCTTCCTCGCCGAGGTCCTGCCCGGCAACCGGCGCATGGTCGGCGTGTTCACCGACGCCGGCTACGTCGCGCGCCGCGAGTACGGCGACGGCGTCGTGCGGCTCAGCTTCCCGATCGAGCGCACCGAGCTGTCCGAGTCGGTGATGCGCGCCCGCGAGCACCGGGCCGAGGCCCGCTCCGTCGAGCGGCTGCTCGTGCCGCGTTCGGTCGCCGTCATCGGGGCCAGCCGTGAGCACGGCTCGATCGGCCGGCGGCTGCTGGACAACCTGCTGATCGGTGACTTCACCGGTGAGGTCTACGCCGTCAACGCCGCGGGGGGTGAGATCGGCGGGCGTACGGCCTACCGCAGCGTCGACGACGTCCCCGGCGAGGTCGATCTGGCGCTGGTCGCGACCCCGGCCGCGACGGTGCTCGAGGTGGTGGAGGACTGCGCCCGGAAGGGGGTCAAAGGCCTGGTCATCGTCTCGAGCGGGTTCGCCGAGACCGGCGAGGCCGGACTGGCCCTGCAGCGTCAGGTGGTCGCCACGGCCAGGGCCAACGGGATGCGCGTCGTTGGCCCGAACTGCCTCGGCGTGATCAACACCGATCCGGAGATCCGGCTCAACGCCACCCTGGCCCCGGCCTCGCCCGGTCGCGGCAGGGTCGGCTTCTTCTGTCACGCGGGAGCTCTCGGCATCGCCATCCTCGAGGAGGTCGAGGCCCGGGGGCTGGGGCTGTCCACGTTCGTCTCAGCGGGCAACCGGGCCGACGTCAGCGGCAACGACATGCTCCAGCTGTGGCAGGAGGACCCGGCCACGGACGTGGTCCTGCTCTACCTCGAGTCCTTCGGCAACCCGCGCAAGTTCGGCCGGATCGCGCGGCGGGTCGCCCGCCGCAAGCCGGTGGTCGCGGTCAAGGGGGCCCGGTCACTGGCCGGGCCGCCCGCCTGGCTGTCCGGATCCGGTGTCCGCACGAACGACACCGCCGTCGACGAGCTGTTCCGGCAGTCCGGCGTCATCCGGGTGGAGACGTTGACCGCGCTGTTCGACACCGCGGTGCTGCTCGCCCACCAGCCGCTGCCGGCCGGCCGGCGGGTCGCCGTCGTCGGCAACTCCGCCGCCCTGGCGCTGCTGGCCGCCGACGCCTGCGTGGCGAGCGGCCTCGAGGTGACCGTGTCGGTCGACGTCGGGGCCGAGGGCACCGCCGAGGAGTTCCACGTCGCGCTCGCCGCAACGCTGGCCCGCGAGGACGTCGACGCGGTGGTCACCGTGTTCGTGCCCGGCCTCACCCAGCCCGAGCCCGACCTGGCCGGCGTCCTGTCCGACGTCACTTTCGACGCGACCAAGCCGGTCGTGTCGACGTTCTACGGCTTCCTCGGCGTCGCCGCGCCCGGCAGCGTGCCCTCCTACCGCTCGCCCGAGGCGGGGGTGCAGGCACTGGCCCGGGCGGTGGAGTACGCCGAGTGGCGCGAGCGGCCGGTCGGCCGCGTACCCGACCTCGACGTCGACCTTCCCGCTGCCCTCGCAGTCCTCGACGAGTCGCTGCTCGAGCGGCCGGAGGGCGGTCAGCTCAACGCCGAGCAGACCCGGCGGCTGCTGGCCGCGTACGGGATCGCCGTGCTGCCGACCCTGCACGCCCACTCCGCGGACGAAGCGGTGGCGGCGGCGGAGCTGGCCGGCTACCCGGTCGCGGTCAAGAGCACCTCGCCACGGCTCCGGCACCGCACCGACGTGGGCAGCGTCCACCTCGACCTGCACGACGCCGGGTCGGTCGCGGCCGCGTACGAGGCGGTGGCGATGCTCGGCGAGCGGACGGTCGGCGTCCAGCCGATGGCGGCGGGCGTGGCGACCGTGGTCGGGCTGAGCGACGACCCGTCGTTCGGGCCGCTGGTCTCGTTCGGGCTGGCCGGCGTCGCGACCGACCTGCTCGGCGACGTGGGTTACCGCAGCCTTCCGTTGACCGATGTCGACGCTGCCGGCCTGGTGCGCTCCGTACGGGCCGCGCCGCTGCTGTTCGGCCACCGAGGCGACGACCCGGTCGACGTGGACGCCCTCGAGGGGCTGTTGTTGCGGCTCGCGCTGATGGCCGACCGGCATCCCGAGGTGGTCGGTGTCGACCTCAACCCGGTGCTGGTGGCGACCAGCGGGATCACGGTGCTGTCCGCTGAGGTACGGGTCGAGCCGTCCCCACCGTCCTGGGACGAGCAGGCCCGCCGTCTCGGCTAGTGGGTCCGTCCGGGTGTTGATCTGGTGGGGTGTGGCGCGGCCGGGCTGGACCTTGGCGATGCTGTTCTCGGCTGTGGCCGTCCAGGATGAAGGGCTTCGGGTCGTCGTTCCCGGAGATCACCCGCGGAGCGGTCTCAGGGGGCGGCCCGGGCGAACGCCTCGACCGGATCTGCGCCTGCCCCGATGGCGCAGATGAGCTGGATCCGGGCGCTGTACGGCGTGCGGAGACCCGCCAGGATCAAGCCACGCTCTCGGGCGTCGAGATCACCGCCGGCGCCCGCGTAC
>JAWWOL010000470.1:0-3954 GCA_033851695.1 Frankiales bacterium | reverse complement strand
GCCGCACCCGCGGGTCGACGGAGGGGTCGCTGAACGGCGCGCGGAGTCGCCCCAGCAGCGAACCGCCGAGGACGACCGAGCCCGGGTTGCTGCCGGTGCCGACACTCACGTGCGGTCTATCGACAGGCCACGTCCGGGGGTGAACCCCCAACTGGCCGAGCGGGGCAGGCCTCGTCAGCCGGCGTCGATCTGGCCGATCACCTTGGCGCCGAGGCTGTCGGTCAGCAGCGCCACCGCCGCCTCCTCGGGGTCGACTCGCGGCGCCTGCTCGGCGGGCTCGTCCGGGTTCTCCTCGGCCGCCTCGTCACCAGGGGCGAACCCGTCGTACGCCGACGGTGCCGGGGGGCGCGGACCACCAGGCGCCGCGCCGGCTCCCGCGTCCCGCCCCACCTCGCCGGCAACGCCGCCGGCCACGGTCTGGATCTTGCACTCGATGCCGAGGACCTGGTTGAGGGCCTCGCAGAGGACGTCCTCGTTGATGCCGCTGTGGTACTGCCGGCGAATCGGCTCGGTGGAGAAGGACAGGGTCAGCGACCGGCCGGAGACCTCGACGATCTGGGCGTACTGCGAGAGCAGTGCCCACGTGGTCATCTTGCGCCGGTTCTTGATCTCGTCGAGGACGTCGGGCCACAGCCGTCGTACGGCGGCGGCATCGAGGCTGCCCCCGGCGACCGCTTCGACGGCCGACATCGGGGCCGGCTCGGGTGCTGCGGCTGCTGCGGCTGCGACCTGGTCGGCCTCGACCGCCTTCTGCTCGGCCGCTTTCTGCTCGGCCGCGCCGCCTGGTTGGGCGGTGGCCGGCCAGGCTGCTGAGCCGACCTGCGCCGGGGTCACCGGCCGGGCAGCGGCGGGTGCCGGGCGCGGCGCCTGGGTAACTGCGGTGGGGGTGGCCGGCCTCGCGGCTGCGGGCGCCGGGGCAGCAGCCGCTGGACGCTCCGGGGCAACCGCCGGGCGGGGAGCCGCGATCGGGGCGCCCTCGACCTCGAGCCGACGCTCGAGCCGGTCGAGGCGGGTGAGCATGCTCGACTCGTCGCGGGCGGCGGCCGGCAGCAGCACCCGGGCGCAGATCAGCTCGAGCATCAGCCGGGGGGCGGTGGTGCCGCGCATCTCGACCAGCCCGGCGTTGAGCAGGTCGCCGGCGCGGGACAGCTCGGCCGAGCCCAGCCGGGCGGCCTGGACGAGCATCCGCTCGAGCTGGTCCTGGGGGGCGTCGAGCAGGCCCTTGGTCGCGGCGTCGGGGACGGCCTCGAGGATCAGCAGGTCCCGGATGCGCTCGAGCAGGTCGGCGGCGAACCGGCGCGGGTCGTGGCCGCTCTCGACCACCCGGTCGACGATCTCGAAGACCGCAGCGCCGTCGCGGGCGGCGAACGCGTCGATGATCTCGTCGAGCAGCGCAGCATCGGTGAACCCGAGCAGGGCCACGGCGCGGGCGTAGGTCAGGCCCTCGGGCCCGGCGCCTGCCAGCAGCTGGTCCAGCACCGAGAGGGCGTCGCGGGCGGAGCCGGCGCCGGCGCGTACGACAAGGGGCAGGACGAGCGGATCGACCTGCACGTCCTCCTGGGCGCAGATGTTCTGTACGAGGCCGAGCAGCTCGCGCGGCGGGACCAGCCGGAACGGGTAGTGGTGGGTCCGCGAGCGGATGGTGCCGATGACCTTCTCGGGCTCGGTGGTGGCGAAGATGAACTTGAGGTGCGGCGGGGGCTCCTCGACCAGCTTGAGCAGGGCGTTGAAGCCCTCGCGGCTGACCATGTGGGCCTCGTCGACGATGTAGATCTTGTAGGTGCTCGAGACCGGGGCGTAGAACGCCCGCTCGCGCAGGTCGCGCGCGTCGTCGACGCCACCGTGCGACGCCGCGTCGATCTCGATCACATCGAGGCTGCCCGGGCCGTTGGGCGCCAGCGCGACGCAGGAGTCGCAGACGCCGCACGGCTCGGGAGTGGGCCCCTCGTAGCAGTTCAGCGACCGAGCGAGGATGCGGGCGCTGGAGGTCTTGCCACAGCCGCGCGGGCCGGAGAAGAGGTAGGCGTGGTGCACCTTGCCGTTGCGGATCGCCTGCTGCAACGGGCCGGTCACGTGCTCCTGGCCGATGACCTCGCTGAACGTGCCGGGTCGGTACTTGCGGTACAGGGCGAGGCTCACGCGGGCAAGCGTACGTCACCCTGAGGACCGTCTCCCGGCCGGATCTCGGCACCTGTGGAGTGCGGGTCGCGGGCGCTCTTCGAGGAACGTGTCGGTCACCACCAGCGGCCGACACGGCGGTCGAGAGAAGACCCCTCACGCACCCGCCAGAGCTCGCCTACCCTTGCTGCCTTCCGGCCCTGGGGGGATTCGGGGAGATGACGCCGCGTGAGGGGCTGCAAGCACTCTAGCCGAGCGTGCTGAACGGAGATACCGCCCTGGTCGGTCCTCCCCGAACCCGGGCCGCCGTGCGTCGTCCGCAGGTTGCCGCACCCGGTATCGTCTCCGGCGGAGGATTCGCCTAGTTGGCCTAGGGCGCACGCTTGGAAAGCGTGTTGGGGGCAACCCCTCGCGAGTTCGAATCTCGCATCCTCCGCCACGCAACACCCGGGGAGGTGTCGGCAGCACGTGAGCGCCGGCACCGCACCGGACTACGCAGAGCCGCCGGGTCTGAGCCGCGGCAAGGGCATCGAAGCCGGTCTCACCCTCAGCCTCCTGGTGCTCGTCCTCGTCGCCGCGCTCGGCGCGAGCACCGTCGAGCCGCGCCTGCCCGGCGCCGGCCACCTGCCCCCGTGGACCCTGCTCGGCGCCAGGCCGGACCCGCTCGGCGTCGTGCTCCTGGTCATCGGCGCGCTCGTGCTGGGCGGGCTGTCCCTGGCGCGCGCGGTCCGGGCCGCCGCCCACGACTGGCAGCCGCGCCCGTCCCGCCTCCTCGCCGCCGGCGTCCTCGCGGTCATCGCGCTCTCGCTCGTGCCGGCCACCGGATCGGCCGACCCCGAGAGCTATGCCGCGTACGGGCGGATGGTCGAGCTGGGCCGCGACCCGTACACGACCACGCCCCAGGAGCTGGTCGCCGTCGGGGACCCGGTGGCCGCCGCCGTCGAGGACCCGTGGAAGGACACTCCGTCGGTGTACGGGCCGCTGGCCACCGCTGAGCAGCGGTTCGCCTCCTCGATCGGCAACCGCTCCGTCCGCACCACGGTGGTGGTGCTGGTGCTCGTGAACGGCGTCGCCTTCGTCCTGACCGGGCTGCTGCTGGTCGCGATGGCCGGCACCGAGGGCGCCAGGCGCAGGGCGGCGCTGCTGTGGATGCTCAACCCGCTGCTGCTCTGGGAGCTGGTGTCCGGCGCGCACGTCGACGGGCTGGTGGCGTTGTTCTGCGTCGCCGGGATCGCCGTCGCCTCCCGGTCCCGCCTGGCCGCGGGCCTACTGCTCGGATGCGCCGCAGCGATCAAGCTGCCGGCTCTGGCCGTACTCGCCGGGTTCCTGTGGGCGCGGCGGCACTCCCGGCGTGATGTGCTTGCCGCGATCGTCGGCGCTGCAGCGGTTCTTGCTGTCGGCTACGCCACGGTGAGCAGCCACGCCCTCGGCCGGTCGCTGCAGGCCGGCCAGCTCGCGTCGTGGGCGACGCCATGGCGGGTCGGCGTCTCCCTGCTCGACGCCACCATCGGGCGGCCCGGGTCCCGTACGGTGATGTCGTTGTTCGCCCTGGTCGTCGCGCTGGCGTTCGCGGTTGCCTTGCTGCGCAAGGAAAGCAGCACGATCGAGGCCAATCGTGCCACGACCAGGTCGGCGGCGACGGCGGGGTTCTGCTGCTACTTCGCCTACCTGCTCGCGGCGCCCTACGCCTTGCCGTGGTACGACGCCCCTGCCTGGGGACTCCTCGTGCTGATGGCGCCGTCGGCGTACGACCTGCTCCTGACGGCGAGGACCACGGCGCTGGCGGCGGCCTACGTCACCCACGACGAGACGCACTTGCCCGCGCACGTTCACGAC
>JAWWOL010000463.1:0-3499 GCA_033851695.1 Frankiales bacterium | reverse complement strand
TAGCGCCGACCCCGGCCCGGCGAACGATCGGGCGAGACCAGCCCGAGCCGGTCGTACTGTCGCAGCGTCTGCGGGTGCATCCCGGCGAGCTGGGCCGCCACCGAGATCACGAAGACCGGAGCGTCGTCGTCCAGCGGGCCCCAGGTCATGCCCGGCCGTCCGGGGCGAGGTGACCACGCGGGTCGTCGTCGGCGGTCGCGGCGGCGTAGGCCTCCAGCGCCGCCTTGGCGTCGTCGGACAGCTGCGGCGGGACCGCGACCTCCAGCGTGACCAGCAGGTCGCCGCGCGTTCCGTCCTTGCGCGGGACGCCACGGCCCTTGACCCGGAAGGTCCGGCCGGTCGTGGTGCCCGGGGGGATCTTCAACGACACCGACGGCCCGTTCAGCGTGGGCACCGAGACGGTCGCGCCGAGGGCAGCCTCGGGGAACGTCACCGGCACCGACAAGGTGAGGTTGTCGTCGCGCCGGCCGAAGAGCGGGTGGGGGCGTACGTGGACCAGCACGTTGAGGTCGCCGCTGGGCCCGCCCCGGTCTCCCGCCGCCCCCTTGCCCTTGAGCCGGATCCGTTGCCCATCGGCAACTCCGGCCGGGATCCGGACGTTGATCACCCGCTCGGTCGTGACCTGCCCCTCGCCGCCGCAGGTCGGGCAGGGGTCGTCGATCAGCCGGCCGGTGCCCCGGCACTCGCGGCAGGGGTCGGCGAGGCTGAAGCCGCCGACGTTCTTGCTGGTGATGCCGGTGCCGGAGCAGACGGGACACACCCGCGGCATGGTGCCCGGCTTGGCCCCGCTGCCGTGGCAGGTGGGGCAGCTTGCGGGCGTCGTCATCCGCAGCGGCACCGTCGCACCCTCGACGGCTTCGGCGAAGTCGAGCGTCACCTCGGAGGTGATGTCGGCGCCGCGCCGGGGCTGACTGGTCCGCCGGCCGGCACCACCGAAGAGGCCACCGAACAGGTCACCGAGGCCACCGCCGGCGCCGGCACCGCCGAGCAGGTCGCCGAAGTCGAAGGTCGAGCTGGAGCCGCCGGTCCCGGACGGCGTCGAGCGCAGGCGGCCGGAGCCGAACAGGCTGCGCGCCTCGTCGTACTCCTTGCGCTTGGCGTCGTCGGAGAGCACCGAGTAGGCCTCGGAGACCTCCTTGAACTTCTCCTCGGCCGTCGCGTCGCCCTTGTTGCGGTCAGGGTGGTGCTGCTGCGCGAGCTTGCGGTAGGCCTTCTTGACGTCAGCCGCCGTCGCGTTCTTGGTCACGCCGAGAGCGGCGTAGTAGTCCTTCTCGATGTAGTCACGCGTGCTCACGGGCACCTCCTCCGGCGCTCTCGGCGATCGACCTCAAGGAAATCCACGCCCGGCCGACGGGCTGTCACTCGGCCGGGTCGGCGGCTGGGACGCTCTCGTCCTCGACGACGGCATCTTCGGGGTCGACGACGCCCACCCGGGCCGGGCGCAGCACCCGCTCACCGAGCTTGTAGCCGGGCTGGTAGACCTGGGCCGCGGTCGGCGCGGACACCTCGGCGGAGAAGCCGTGGGTCAGCGCCTCGTGGTGCTGCGGGTCGAACGGGTCGCCCGGCGCGCCGAACTGGGTCAGCCCCAGCTTGGCCGTGATCGCCTCGAGCGCCTCGGCGACCGACTTGAAGCCGCCTTCGAGCTCGCCGTGCTCACGGGCCCGGCCGATGTCGTCGAGAACCGGCAACAGGTTGCTAAGGACCCCGGCCAACGCGAGCTCCTGCGTGGCGATCCGGTCACGGTCAACCCGACGCCGGTAGTTGGCGTACTCCGCCTGCAGGCGCTGCAGATCGGCGGTGCGCTCCGCCAGCTCCGCCGCCAGCGAACCGCCGGCGACCTCCACGGTGTCCTCGGCCGGCGGGACGGTCCCCGAAGGGGCCGTCCCCTCTGCCGGCTTGTCGGTCACGTCCACGGCGGGCTGGCGCAGCTCACCGGTCACCGGGTCGATGCGCCGCTTGTCGCGGACGACCGGCTCGCCGAGATCCTCGTACGGACCACTCACGCCTGCTCTCCCTCGTCCACGATCTCGGCGTCGACGACGTCGTCGTCATTCACCGGGACGTCACCGGCAGGGCCGGCCGACGGGGCGGAGGCCTGTGCGTTCTCGTACAGCGAGGCACCGAGCTTCTGGCTGCTGGTCGAGACCTTGGACGCCGCGGCGTTGATGGCCGCGATGTCGCTGCCGCCGAGAGCCGCCTTGAGCTCGCCGAGCGCCTCCTGGGTCTCGCCCTTGAGCGTCTCGTCCAGCTTGTCGCCGTTCTCCGCGAGGAACTTCTCGGTCTGGTAGACCAGACCGTCGGCGGTGTTGCGCGCCTCGGCCTCCTCGCGACGCTTGCGGTCGTCGTCGGCGTACTGCTCGGCGTCCTTCATCATCCGCTCGACGTCCTCACGCGGCAGCGCGGAGCCGCCGGTGATGGTCATCGACTGCTCGCGCCCTGTGCCGAGGTCCTTGGCCGAGACGTGGACGATGCCGTTGGCGTCGATGTCGAAGGTGACCTCGATCTGCGGCACACCACGGGGAGCGGGCGCGATGCCGGTCAGCTCGAACATGCCGAGCTTCTTGTTGTAGATCGCCATCTCGCGCTCGCGCTGGAACACCTGGATCTGTACGGTCGGCTGGTTGTCGTCGGCCGTCGTGTTGACCTCGGAGCGCTTGGTCGGGATGGTCGTGTTGCGCTCGACCAGCTTGTGCATGATGCCGCCCTTGGTCTCGATGCCGAGGGACAGCGGGGTCACGTCGAGGAGCAGGACGTCCTTGACCTCACCCTTGAGCACGCCGGCCTGCAGCGCGGCGCCGATCGAGACGACCTCGTCCGGGTTGACGCCCTTGTGCGGCTCCTTGCCACCGGTGAGCTCCCGGACCACGTCGACGACGGCCGGCATGCGGGTCGAGCCACCGACGAGCACGACGTGGTCGATCTGGCCCACGGAGATCCCGGCGTCCTTGATCACCTGCTGGAACGGGCCCTTGGTCCGGTCGAGCAGGTCGGTGGTGAGCCGCTGGAACTCCGCCCGGGACAGGGTCTGCTCGAGGTGCAGCGGACCTTCGGCGCTCGCCGTGATGTAGGGCAGGTTGATCGACGTCTCGGTGACCGTGGACAGCTCGATCTTGGCCTTCTCGGCCGCCTCGCGCAGGCGCTGGAGCGCCATCTTGTCCTTGCTGAGGTCGACCCCGTGGCCGTTCTTGAACTGGGTCACCAGGTAGTCGACGACCTTCTGGTCCCAGTCGTCACCGCCCAGGCGGTTGTCGCCGGAGGTCGCCTTGACCTCGATGATGCCGTCGCCGATGTCGAGCAGGGACACGTCGAAGGTGCCACCGCCGAGGTCGAAGACCAGGATGGTCTGCTCGGTCTCGCCCTTGTCCAGCCCGTACGCGAGGGCGGCGGCGGTCGGCTCGTTGACGACGCGCAGGACGGTGAGGCCCGCGATCTCGCCGGCCTCCTTGGTGGCCTGGCGCTCGGCGTCGCCAAAGTAGGCCGGCACCGTGATGACGGCGTC
>JAWWOL010000430.1:0-9276 GCA_033851695.1 Frankiales bacterium | reverse complement strand
CCGCAGCGCGTTCGCGTTGTAGCCGCCGGCCAGCCCGCGGTCGCTGGTGATGACCAGCACCGCGGCGCGGGTCGGGTTCGGCCGGTCCAGCGTCAGCGGGTGCTCGACGGTGGTCTGGCTCGCGACGGCCGAGACGACACCGGTGATGGCGTCGGAGTACGGCTTGGCCGCGGCCACCCGCTGCTGCGCCTTGACGATCCGGGACGCGGCGATGAGCTCCATCGCCCGGGTGATCTTCTTGGTCGACTGCACGGAACGGATGCGTCGACGAAAGACGCGTTGCTGGGCTCCCACGGGCTACCTCCTCACGGTCGTCTGGCGTTGGGGCCGGTTGATTGCGCTGCTCGCCGGCTCAGCCGCGGTCGTCGGCCGGCTTCGGCTTGTAGACCTTGATCGACTCCTGGCCCTCTTCGCCCTCGGCCATGGGAGACACGGCCTTGGCCTCGGAGTCGGCGTTCGCGCGCTTCTGCTCCGAGGTCTCGAAGGTCTTCTTGAACTCCTCGATCGCGTTGACCAGCTGCTCCTTGACCTCGTCGGGGAGCAGGCCGGTCGAGACGATCTCGGCGTAGATGCCTTCGTGCTCGAGGGCGATGAAGTCGAGGAAGTCGCTCTCGAAGCGGCGGATGTCCGCGACCTCGATGTCGTCGAGCTGGCCGGTGGTGCCGGCCCAGATCGAGACCACCTGGCGCTCGACCGGGAACGGCGCGTACTGCGGCTGCTTGAGCAGCTCGACCAGCCGGGCACCACGGGCCAGCTGGGCCTTGGACGCCTTGTCGAGGTCGGAGCCGAAGGCCGAGAACGCCTCGAGCTCGCGGTACTGCGCCAGGTTGAGCCGCAGCGACCCGGCGACCGAGCGCATCGCGCGGACCTGCGCCGAGCCACCGACCCGGGAGACGGAGATGCCGACGTTGATCGCCGGGCGTACACCGGAGTTGAACAGGTCGGTCTCGAGGAAGATCTGGCCGTCGGTGATCGAGATCACGTTGGTCGGGATGTAGGCCGAGACGTCGTTGCCCTTGGTCTCGATGATCGGCAGGCCGGTCAGCGAGCCACCACCGAGGTCGTCCGAGAGCTTGGCGCAACGCTCGAGCAGCCGCGAGTGCAGGTAGAAGACGTCGCCGGGGTAGGCCTCGCGACCGGCCGGACGGCGCAGCAGCAGCGAGATCGTCCGGTAGGCCTCGGCCTGCTTGGACAGGTCGTCGAAGACGATCAGCGCGTGCTGGCCGGCGTACATCCAGTGCTGGGCGAGCGCGGAGCCGGTGTAGGGGGCGATGTACTTGAACGCCGCCGGGAACGCGGCCGGTGCGGCCACGATGGTGGTGTAGGCCATCGCGCCGGCCTCCTCGAGGACCCGGCCGACCTCGGCCACCGTCGTGCCCTTCTGGCCGATGGCGACGTAGACGCACTTGACCTGCTTCTTGGGGTCGCCGGACTCCCAGTTGGCCTTCTGGTTGATGATCGCGTCGATGGCGACCGCGGTCTTGCCGGTCTGCCGGTCACCGATGATCAGCTGACGCTGGCCCCGGCCGATGGCGGTCATCGCGTCGATGGCCTTGATCCCGGTCTGCAGCGGCTCCTTGACCGGCTGGCGCTGGACGACCGATGGCGCCTGGGTCTCCAGGTTGCGCCGCTCGCTGCTCTCGATCTCGCCCTTGCCGTCCAGCGGGCGCCCGAGCGGGTCGATGACCCGGCCGAGGAAGCCGTCGCCGACCGGGACGGAGAGCAGCTGACCGGTGCGGCGGACCGCCTGGCCCTCCTCGATGTGCGCGGCGTCGCCCATGATGACGCAGCCGATCTCGCGGGCGTCCAGGTTGAGCGCGAGGCCCAGCGTGCCGCCCTCGAACTCGAGCAGCTCGTTGGTCATCGTGCCGTACAGACCCTCGACCCGGGCGATGCCGTCACCGGTCTCGGTGACCCGGCCGACCTCTTCGCGTGAGGCCGCCTCCGGCTCGTACGCCTGGACGTACTGCTCGAGTGCGTCCCGGATCTCGTCCGGACGGATCGTGAGCTCCGTCATCTCGTCCCTGCTCTCCTGATACGCCGGTTCAAGGTCACCGGTGTTGCGTGGTCTGGGGGTCGTGCGGTGCAGCAAGGTGGGGCGGGGTCAGCCGGCGAGGCGCCGGCGTGCTTCTGCGAGCCGGCGCAGGATGCTGCCGTCGTAGACGGTGTCGCCGATGCGGACGGTCATGCCGCCCACCAGCTCGGGGTCGAGCTCGACGTTGAGGTGCACCTGCCGGCCCAGCTGTGCGGCGAGCGTCTCGGCCAGCCGCGCCGTCTGCGCCTCGGTCAACGGTACGGCGACGCTGACCCGGGCGACGAGCCGGTCGCGGCGCTCGGCGGCCAGGCGCACGTACTCCGCGAGGTTGACCCCGAAGGTCTGGCCCCGGGGCGAGGCGACCAGCTCGCGGACCAGCCGCTGGGTGGTGTCCGTTGCCTTGCCGGCGAGCAGCCGGTCGACCAGCGCGAGCCTGCGCTCGGTGCTCGCCGCCGGGTCGGTCAGCGCGAGCAGCAGAGCCGGCTCACGGTCGACGATCCGGCCGAACCGGAACAGCTCGTCCTCTACGTCGTCGAGCTTGCCCTCGGCCAGGGCCACCGTGTAGAGGGCCTGCACCGCCAGCTGCTCGACCGCGTCGACGATGTCGCGTGGGGCAGCCCACGGCGCGCTGACCAGGTTGGCCACGACATCGGCCGCGGTCTCACCGATCTGAGCGCCGAACAGCCGGCGGGCCAGAGCGGCCCGCGCCGCCGGGTTCGAGCTCGGGTCGGTGAACGCGCGGCGCAGCGAGATCTCGCGGTCCAGCACGTGCTGGACGGCGAACAGCTGGTCGGCGAGCTCGGCGACGGCCGCAGTCGACATGCCACCGTGCCCGTCAGCGGTGATCTGACCGATCAGGGTGTCGAGGTCGTCCTTGGCCTGGGCCAGCGACGCCCTGCTCTCTCCCTGCAACTCAGCTCACCTGCTCCGGTGCGCCCTCGAGCTCACCGAGGAACCGGTCGACCGTACGGCGCTGCCGAGCCTCGTCCTCGAGGGACTCGCCCACGATCCGCCCGGCCAGGTCGACCGCGAGACGGCCGATCTCGGCCCGGAGCTGCAGCGCCGCCTGCTGACGGTCGGCCTCGATGGTCGTCCGCGCCTGCTCGAGGATGCGGTCGGCCTCGGTACGGGCCTGCACCCGCGCCTCCTCGATGATCCGGGCCTGGTCGGCATGAGCCTGCTCACGGACGCGCGAGGCGTCCCTGCGCAGCTCGGCCAGCTCGGCCTGGTACTGCTGGCGCGCCAGGGCCGCCTCAGCCTGGGCCTGCTCGGCCTTGGCGATGCCGCCCTCGATCGCCTCGGCACGCTGCTGGAAGACCGCCTCGAAGATCGGGAAGACCTTCCACTTGAGGAACCCGTAGAGCAGCGCGAAGGCGATGATGCCGGTGATCAGCTCGGGCATCTCGAGATGGAAGGGGCTCGGCTGGCTGGCGGCCAGCACCACCGGGTGGCCGGCTGCTGCGGAGGACATAGCCATGGCCGGTTAGGAGAGGGCGAACGCGAGGCCGATGCCGATGATCGCGAGCGCCTCGGCCAGTGCGAAGCCGAGGATCGCGATCGACTGCAGCATGCCGCGAGCCTCGGGCTGACGGGCGACGCCGGCGATGTAGGCCGCGAAGATCAGCCCGATGCCGATGCCAGGGCCGATGGCCGCGAGGCCGTAGCCGATCATGTTCAGGTTGCCGTGAATTGTCCCGGTCATGCTGGGTGGTTCCCTTCTCGGTGACGCGATGGAGTGGGGAGGGGCGCTTGCGGTCAGTGCTCGTCGACGAGCGCGCCGCCGATGTAGAGAGCAGAGAGGAGAACGAAGACGTAGGCCTGCAGGAACTGGATGAAGGCCTCGAAGAACGTGAGGATGATGCCGGCGAGGAAGCCGACCCAGCTCAGGTAGGGCAGGATCCCGCTGGCACTGAACATGTAGGCACCGCCGAGGATGCACAGCACCAGCACCAGGTGGCCGGCGAACATGTTGAGCTGGAGACGCAGGGTCAGGGTGACCGGCCGGATGATGACGGTCGAGAGGAACTCGATCGGCGCCAGGAGCACGTAGACGAGCTTGGGCACACCGGGCGGGAACATCATCTCGCGGAAGTAGGCGACGAAGCCCTGCCGCCGGATGCCGACAACGTTGAAGATCACGCAGGAGATGATCGCCAGGAACAGCGGGAAGGCGAACTTCGAGGTGGCCGGAAACCCGACAAGGGGCAGGACGCCGGAGATGTTCAGCACGAAGATGAAGCTGAACAGCGTGACCAGGTAGGGCACGAACTTGCGCGAGCCGTGACCGATCGCCTCGCCGGCGATCGAGTTGCGGACGAAGCCGTAGACGGCCTCGCCGGCGAACTGCAGCTTGCCAGGGACCACCGTGGCCCGCCTGGCAGCGAGGTAGAAGAACGCCGCGATCACGAGGGAGCCGACGATCACGATGAGCATCGGCTTGGTGAGGACGGTCCCCTTGCCGAACAGCGGCGAGAACACGAAGTCGCTCGGACCCGGAGGCTCGAAGCCCTTGCCGGCGGCGATGACTATCACGGTGTGTCCTCCTCACTGGCCTGGGTTTCCGACGGGGTCGGAGATGCGGTTGGCGAAACGGGCGGAGCAGAGGTGACGGGGGGTCCAGCTGTGGTCGTGTCCCGTGAGTGCCCGGGTAACACGACAGGACCAACCGTTGCCGGCGGCCCTGACTGGGCCCTACCGTACCGGAGGTAGACACTCAAGACCCCCAGCACCCCCCCGATGAGGACCCCGCCGCCCATGTAGGCCCTGGAGTGCAGCCACTCGGAGACCCCGTAGCCGATGGCTCCCCACAACAGCACGCCGGAGATGATCAGGCTCAGCGCCGACCACGGATCGGCCTCGGTGGCGTGGTGCTCCCAGCGGTTGGGCTGCGTCATCGGCCGGCTCCCGTGGACGTCAGCGCGGTGGCGGCCGGGATCTCGAGCGTCGGCTGCCGTGAGGTGACGTGGCCATGCAGCAGCGCTGCGCTCCACAGCAGCGCACCGGAGACGACGGTCGCCGCCACAGCCGAGTGGTCGACCCAGCCGGCGTCGCCGAGGGCGAGGAAGACCGCCAGCAGCAGCACCACGCGCAGGACGTAACCCATCGCGATCAGCAGGAACAGCGGACCGGGCGGGGTCGTCCGGGCCAGCGCCATCGGGGCCCGGCCGCCGGCGAAGAACAGCACGACCATCCCGACCCCCAGGGCAGCGCCGGCCCCGGACTTGTCGCCACCGACGGCCCAGAACCCGCAGATCACCACGATCGGCACAGCAACGACCGCCGTACGGCGGCCGTTCGCGCTGATCTGCATGACCCGTCCCTGACTGTGACGAAGCCTCGCGGGCCGTTGATCGGCCGACGAGGCATGAGAGGAAGTTAAGGGGCGACGGGCCTGCCGCCCCGTCACGCGCGAAATGTTACCACCGCGTGAACGTCGCCCTGACGAGGGGGCGGCGCCGTGGTCTAGGGCCGGCGGGCCGCCCGCAGCCGCGGGATGTTGCTCACGACCAGCGCGACCAGGGCGAAGCAACCGGCCACCGCGACGATCAGCTGCCACCCCCTGCTGAAGGCCAGGGCGACCATCGCGGTGCCCACCAGCGCGGCCCAGAAGTACATCAGCAGCACGGCGCGGGTCTGCGAGTGACCGATCTCGAGCAGCCGGTGGTGCAGGTGCAGCTTGTCGGGGCTGAACGGCGAGCGACCGGCCCAGGTCCGGCGGAGCACGGCCATCCCGAGGTCGGCGAACGGCACCGCCAGCACGGCGAACGGCAGGACGATCGGCAGGTAGGCGATGTTGACGATCTGGCCGAGCTGACCCGACTCGATGGTCCCGGTCAGGCTGACCGTCGCGCCTCCGAGCACCAGCCCGAGCAGCATCGAGCCGGAGTCGCCCATGAACACCCGCGCCGGGCTGAAGTTGTGCGGCAGGAAGCCCAGGCAGGCGCCGGCGAGCAGGGCCATCACCAACGTGGGCGTCGCCATGACCAGCGACTTGTTCTTGAGCAGCACCTCATAGCTGTACGCGAAGAAGGTCAGCGCCGCGATCGCCACCACGCCCGCGGCCAGGCCGTCGAGCCCGTCGATGAAGTTGACCGCGTTGATGGTGACCAGGATGAACAGGATGGTGATCGGGGCGCTGACCTCGGGTGAGAGCAGCAGCGGCCCCTTGGGCAGGGGGATGAAGTAGAGCTGCACCCCCTGCAGGACGGTGACCCCGGCGGCGAGGATCTGGCCGGCGAGCTTGGTCAGCGCGTCGAGCTCCCACCGGTCGTCGATCGCGCCGACGGCGCAGATCACCAGCGCCCCGGTCAGGATCGCCTCCGGCGGCGCGCCCGCGTTGAGGCTGTCGGAGGAGAAAACCCCGCTCAGCGCAGGCAGGTGCCGCGCCACCTGCATCCCCACGGCGAGCCCGCCGAGGATGGCCAGGCCGCCCCAGCGGGGGGTGGCGATGGCGTGGACGTCACGGTCGCGGACCTTGGCCAGTGCCCCGGCCACCGTGGCCAGCTTGCGCGCGATCGGGGTCAGGAGATAGGTGACCACCATCGCCACCAGGAGGACCGCGGCGTACTCACGCATGGCGCCTCCCCCAATCCCCAAGCGCGCTGGCGGGTACGTCGACGGACACGTCGGAGCGTACGCCCTCGGGCTCTGCCGGCGTGGTCGCGGTCATCACGGCACGCAGGGCCGCGCAGCTCCCAGGCCGGGTGCCCAGAGGTCGAGCGGCGCCCGCAACAGCTCGACGATGTCCGCCGCACAGTGCTCGAAGGCCCGCGCGGGAGCGCCGTACGGGTCGGCCAGGTCGTCCCCCTCGGGACCAGCGGGTGTGAGCCCGCGGCGGCCTGCGGCAGCGGCAACCAGCGCCCGGCCGCGCTCGACCGGGTCGGCCGGCAGGGCGGCGGCCACGACGCCCGAGGACAACCGGCCGAACTCGCGCAGGGTGAACGTGCGGCTGGCCGCGCGCGGCACCAACGTCACCACCGCGGCGCGGTGCTCACGTGAGGCGACCAGCACCAGGTCGGCCGACTGCACCATCTCGGCGGTCAGCTCGCGGGCCCGGAAGGCCCCGGAGCTTTCGGCGTCCAGCCCGAGCCGGGCCAGCGTGTCGAGCGCGAACGGCTCCATCGGGGAGCCTTCGTGACCCCAGGTGCCCGCGCTGTGGACGAGGACCCGCGACGCGTCGGCACCGAGACGGGTGGCCAGCGCTGCCGCCGCCAGTCGCTCGGCCATCGGCGACCGGCAGATGTTTCCCGTGCAGACGAAGAGCAGCTCGAAGGTGCCGGCCCTCATGGGATGAGCAGGTCCGGGACGACGGAGAGCAGGTCCTCGGTGCCCACCGCGCCGGTCCGCACCAGCCGCGGCACCGGGCCGGTCAGGTCGACGATGGACGAGGGTACGGGCTCCGCGCACGGGCCGCCGTCCAGATAGACCTCGACGGCGCCGTTGAGCTGGCTCTCGGCCTCGGCCGCGGTGATCGCCGGCTGGCTGCCACTGATGTTCGCACTCGACACGGCCAGCGGGCCGGTGCGGTTGAGCAGGTCGAGCGCCACCGGGTGCAGCGGCATCCGCAGGGCCACCGTGCCGCGGGCCTCGCCGAGGTCCCAGGCCAGCGACGACGTGTGGCGCAGCACGAGGGTGAGCCCGCCCGGCCAGAAGGCGTCGACCAGGTCGCGGGCGGCCTGGGACCGGTCAGGGGCGAGCCCGTCGAGGGTGTGCGCGCTGCCGACCAGCACGGGTACGGGCATGTCGCGGCTGCGCAGCTTGGCGGCGAGCAGGCTGTCGACGGCCGCTGGCGAGAAGGCATCGGCCGCGATCCCGTACACGGTGTCGGTCGGGATGACGACCAGCCCGCCGCGGTGGATCACCGAGACGGCGGCGCTGATGCCCGCCTCTCGCTCGTCGGGGTCGCTGCAGACGAACGTGCGGCTCACGGTGCCCTCCTGGCAGTGACAAAGCGTTCGCGTCCGGTCAGGTCACAGTGGGTGAGCTCGCCCGTCCAGCTCGGCGACCCCGCCAACAAGGCAAGCACCGCTGCAGCATGTCGTTGATCGTGCTCGACCACCAGTGTGCCGCCCGGCCGGAGCAGTCGCGCCGCCGCGCCGACCACCTCGCGGACGACGGTCAGCCCGTCCGGTCCGCCCCACAGGGCGAGGTCAGGATCGTGGGCCACCTCGGCGGCGACCTCGGTGCCGTCGGGCAGGTAGGGCGGGTTGCTCACGACCACGTCGACGCTGCCGGCCAGCTCGGGCAGCGCGTCGGCGGCGGTCGACCGGTGCAAGATCACCCGGTGGCCGGTGGCCTCGACGTTGCGGTCGGCCCAGACCAGCGCCTCGGGGTCGGGCTCGACCGCATGCACGACGGACCCCGGCACCTCGGAGGCGACGGCCAGCGCGATCGCGCCGGTGCCCGTGCCCAGGTCGACGACGACCGGTGCCGGCAGCTGGCGGGCGGCCTCGATGGCGGCCCCGGCAACCAGCTCGGTCTCGGGCCGCGGGACGAGCACACCGGGCCCGACCAGGAGCTCCAGGTAACGGAAGCCGGCCACCCCGGTCAGGTGCTGCAACGGCTCGCGGCCGACCCGCCGGGCGACCAGCCGCTCGTAGGCGCCGGCGTCGATCGAGGTCAACGAGAGGAGCGCGCCGCGGCGTACGCCGAGCACGTGCGCCGCGAGCTCCTCGGCGTCGTGTCGCGGCGAGTCGACACCGGCCTCGGCGAGCCGGACGGTCGCGGCCGCGATGGCATCGGCGAGTGGGGCCGACGTCACGGTGGCCATCACGCGTCCGTACCGAGGGCTGCGGCGTTGTCGGCGTCCACCAGGGCCTGGACCACGCCGTCGAGGTCGCCGTCGAGCACCTGGTCGAGGTTGTAGGCCTTGTAGCCCACCCGGTGGTCGGAGATGCGGTTCTCGGGATAGTTGTACGTCCGCACCCGCTCCGACCGGTCCACCGTCCGCACCTGCGAGAGCCGGGCGGCGCTGGCCGCGGCGTCGGCGCTCTCCTGGGCCGCCGCCAGCATCCGGGCCCGCAGCACCCGCATCGCCGACTCCTTGTTCTGCAGCTGACTCTTCTCGTTCTGGCAGCTGACCACGATGCCGGTGGGCAGATGGGTGATCCGTACGGCGGAGTCGGTGGTGTTGACGCTCTGACCGCCGGGGCCGGAGGAGCGGAAGACGTCGATGCGGAGGTCGTTGGGGTCGACGGAGACGTCGACGTCCTCGGCCTCCGGCAGCACCAGCACCCCGGCGG
>JAWWOL010000429.1:0-12772 GCA_033851695.1 Frankiales bacterium | reverse complement strand
GGAATCGGGAAGTCGGCTCTGCTGGAGTACGCGGTGCGATCAGCGCCGCCGCAGCTGCGGGTCGCGAAGGTGGTGGGCGTCGAGTCCGAGGTGGAGCTGGCGTTCGCCGGGCTGCACCAGTTGGTTCGCCCCTTCCTCTCCCTGCTGCCTCGGCTTCCCGCCCCGCAGCGGCGAGCGCTCGCAGCGACCTTCGGGGAGGTGGACGGACCAGCTCCGGACCGCTTCCTGGTCGGCTTGTCCGTGCTCACCCTCCTCGCAGCGGCCGCCAACGACGAGCCGATCCTGTGCGTCGTCGACGACGCACAGTGGCTCGACCGAGCATCCGCCGAGGTGCTCGCGTTCGTCGCTCGCAGGTGCGAGGCTGACCGGCTCGGTCTGCTGTTCGCGATGCGTGAGCCGACTGATCGCTCGGCGTTCCTCGATGATTTGCCGTCGCTGACCGTGCAGGGCCTGGACGTCGGCGCCTCCAGGCAGCTGCTTTCGTCGCTGAGCCATGGGGCCATGGACCCCGGGGTCGAGTACCAGCTGGCCGTCCGGGCCGCCGGTAACCCGTTGGCGCTGGTCGAGCTGTCGCGGGACCTCACCGACCAACAGTTGGCCGGGACGACCTGGCTGCCAGATCCGTTGCCGTTGGCGGCCGACATGCAGACCCGGTTCGTCCGACAGATCGCAGCGCTCGCACCAGGGGTCCAGACCCTGCTGCTGCTCGCGGCGGCCGAACCGGCCGGCGTTGCGGACGTGTTCGAGCGGGCAGCCGACATCCTGTGCGTCAGCGATGCTCTTCGCGACCGGCAAAGCTGGGCCGACCTGCTGGAGCTGGACACCCATGTCACCATCCGGCATCCGCTGATCCGGTCAGCGGCGTACCGAGGTGCCAGCCTGGCAGCACGTCGGCACGTGCACGCCGCGATCGCCGCCGCCGGCGATCCGGACACCGACCCTGACCTGGTGGCCTGGCATCGCGCGGAGGCCACCTCCGGACCGGACGAGTCGGTTGCGGCTGCTCTCGAGCAGTCGGCCGACCGTGCCGGCAGCCGGGGAGGGGCCGCGGCGAGCGCGGCGTTCCTGCGGCGCGCGGCAGAGCTCACGCCCCAGCCGGCTCGGCGTGGTGAGCGTCTGCTCGACGCAGCCGCCGCGGAGTTCCGTGCCGGCGGCACAGCCAGGGCGGTCGCGCTCCTGGACCGCGCCGAACCCGATCTCGCCCGCGAGTCGGCTCGCGCCACGGCGCTGCACCTTCGCGGCCAGATCCAGCTGAGCTTGGGTGAGAGCAGGCGAGCGACGACAACGCTGCTGCACGCCGCCCGGCTGCTGATGCCGGTCGAACGGTCGCGGGCACGTGAGATCCTCCTCGACGCGTTGAACGCGACGATCTACGCCGGGTCTGGTGCGCGAGCCGATGCCATGGAGGTGGTCGACGAGCTGATGGGACCCGAGCCGGAGCAGCCGAGCCTGGCAGATCATCTGCTCCACGGTCTTGCCACCGTGTGGACCGGTGACCCGGAGGCTGGTGCGCAGGAGCTACGTGCGGCGATCAGCTTGCTGCTCGAGGGCGAGGTGAACGAAGCGGTCGAGCTTCGCTGGCTCGGCCTGGGGATGGTGGCGGCGTGCGAGCTCCTTGACATGGACGCCCGCTGTCGGATGGCAGAGCGTTGGGTCTCGTTGTGCCGGGCCAACGGGATGCTCACGACACTTCCGCTCGCCCTGGACTTCCTTGGCACCTGTCTGGCGTCGAGCGGCAGACTGGAGGAAGCCGAGTCGTCCAACGCCGAAGGGCGCGACATCCTCTCCGCCACCGGCAACGCAGACATGCTGGGAACCCGAGCGGTCGAGGTCCTAGCCCCGGCCTGGCGTGGGGAAGGGCAGACGGCGCGCAGCAACGCCGCGGCGCTGATCGCGTACTGCACCGAACGTGACCAGGCGGGCGCAGTGAACCTCGCGCAGTACGCGCTCACCGTGCTGGAGCTCAGCGAATGCAACTACCCGGCGGCCCTGGCCATGGCCCGGCCCGTACTGACGGAGAACGGTCCTGCGTTCGGCGCCATCGTGCTGCCGGAGGTGATCGAGGCCGCCGTGCGCTGCGGCGAGCGCGAGGTGGCGTCGCAGGCCCTAGGCCTGCTCGCTGAGCGCGCACGTGCCGGCGACAACGACCTGGCATGGGGGCTGTTGGCCCGGTGCCAGGCGCTGGTGTCCCCAGGCGAGCACGGCGACGCGCTGTTCGGTGAAGCGCTGGTGCGACTGCAGCGGCACGGCATCGCCTCGGAGTCCGCGCGAACCCACCTGTTGTACGGGGAGTGGTTGCGCCGCCAGCGACGCCGGGCCGACGCCAGAACCCACTTGCGGACCGCACACGCGATGTTCGAGCGCATGGGCGCACGGAGTTTCGCATCCCGGGCATGGTCGGAGCTGTCGGCGACCGGGGAGAGGGCGCGACGGCGCGACGGCGGGAGCGCGACGGCACTCACCGTACGGGAGACGCAGATCGCCCAACTGGTCACGGAAGGCGCCACGAACACCGAGGTCGGGGCGCAGCTGTTCATCAGCCCCCGTACCGTCGAGTACCACCTGCGCAACATGTTCCAGAAGGTGGGCGTCGCTTCCCGAACGAGGCTGGTGGCGGCGTTGCGTGCGCCGGACGGCGCGGTCTGACGATAGTGATCACTCGCTCCGGATCCCCGATAGGCCGTCCATGCCCCACTTGAGCGCGCGGCGCGAAGCCAGTGCGGGGGGAAACCGGCCGAGACCCGCTCCCGGTGCGTACGCTAGGCAGCGCAACTCGCGGGTGTAGCTCAATGGCAGAGCCCCAGCCTTCCAAGCTGGCCATGCCGGTTCGATCCCGGTCACCCGCTCTCTTCGTGTCCCGGCAACGACGGGTGGAAGGGCGGCAGGGTGCGCGTCGGGAACGACGAGCTGGTGCTCGAGGGCGACGCCGACGATGTGCCACGCGCCCGGCGCTACGCCGCCGCGGCGTTGCTGGGCGCTCCGGCCGAGGTCCTGCAGGGCGACGTCGAGCTCGTCGTCTCCGAGCTGGTGACCAACGCGCTGCTGCACGCCGGTGCACCCGTCTCGCTACGGGTCCTCATCGCCGACCGGCCCCCCGGGGAGCACGTCACCGTACGCGTCGAGGTCCGTGACCGCGTGCGGACCGCCCCGATCAGAGCCATCGCCAGCAACGAGGCGATGACCGGCCGGGGTATCGCCCTGATCGACGCGCTGGCGTCGAGCTGGGGGGTCGAACAGGACGGCGACGGCAAGCTGGTCTGGAGCGAGCTCTCGACCGGGCACGCCGGGATCCTCGGCGAGGAGCTCGGCTCCCCCGACTTCGACGTCGACACGCTGCTCGCCGCGTGGGACGACGAGCCGGTCGACGCCCAGCCGGTCACCGTACGCCTCGGCGACGTGCCCACCGACCTGCTGCTGGCCGCCAAGGCCCACGTCGACAACCTGGTTCGCGAGTTCACCCTGGCCGCGGCGGGCGCGCAGTCCGGCCACAGCGCCGCCGTCCCACTCCACCTCGCCCAGATGGTGGAGACCGTCGTGCACCGGTTCGCCGAGCCCCGGCGGGCGATCAAGCGCCAGGCGCTCAAGGCTGCAGCCGCCGGCGCGGCGCGTACGGACCTGGTCCTCACCCTCACACCGGCGAGCGTCGAGTCGGGCCAGGCCTACCTCGAGGCGCTGGACGAGGCGGACGCCTACGCGAGGGCCGCCCGGTTGCTCACCCTCGAGACGCCGGCGCAGCACCGCATCTTCCGCAGGTGGTACGTCGAGTCGCTGATCGGGCAGGTCGGGGCTGCCGCGCGGGGTGAAGCTGCTCCGATCCAGACCTTCGAGGAGCGGCTGCTGGAGGAGATCGCCCAGCTCGCGGCGACCCAGCGGGCGACCCAGCGGGCCGCCCGGTTGCAGGAGGTGACGGCCGCGCTGGGCGCTGCCACCACCTCGGAAGAGGTCGCGGACGTCGTCGTCATCGAGGGCGTCGCAGCGCTCGGCGCCTCGGGCGGCAGCGTGCTGCTCCCGCAGAACGACAGTCACGTACTCCTGCCCGGGGCCTTCGGCTACACCGAGCGGCTGCTGGCGCACCTGCGCGACCAGCTGCCGTCGGAGGACCAGCCCCAAGGCCGCTGGCTGACCGAGCCGGTCTGGATCGAGTCGCGGCAGGAGCGCGACGACAAGTTCCCGGACCTCGCCGAGCTCGAGCCGCAGACGGCTGCGCTCTGCATCGTGCCTCTGCGGGTCGGCGACCGGGTGCTCGGGGCTTTGCGGTTCAGCTTCGCCAACCCCCGGCTCTTCGATGCCGACGAGCGCCGCTTCGTGTTCAGCCTGGCCGCCCAGACCGCCCAGGCGCTGGACCGGAGCGCCCTGTTGGTGGCCGAGCGCAGCGCCAGGGCGGCAGCCGAGGCGCTGGCCGACCGGCTGGCCCGGTTGCAGCAGGTGACGGCCGAGCTGACGTCGTCTGCCGACGTCGACGAGGTGGGCGAGATCATCGTCACCCACACGACCGAGGCCCTGGGCGCCAGCCTGGGCACGCTGTCGCTGCTCAGGGACGACGGCAACCTGGGGCTGATCCGGCACCGCGGAGCCCTGGTCGGGGACATCAGCCGCTGGCGCTCCTACCCGGTCGACGCGACGCTGCCGGCCGGCGAAGCCATCCTCTCCCGGACCGCGGTCGTGGTGGTCGGCCAAGGGGAGCTCGTCCGGCGCTACCCGGTGCTGGCCGCCACCGGGAGTCCGAACACCGGCCTGGTGTGTGTCCCGATGCTGTTCGGCAACCGCGCCATCGGGGTTCTGACGCTCAGCTTCTCCGACAACGCCGAGGCACTCGGCGACGCGTCCCTCCTGGCGTTCCTGCAGACCCTGGGGGACGTCTCGGCCCAGGTCATCGAGCGGCAGCGGGCCCTCGCCGCCACCCAGGCGGCCAACGCGAAGCTGTCGTTCCTCGCCGAGGCCTCAGGGGTCATCTCCAGCAGCCTCGACCAGCGGACGACGCTCTCGACCATCGCCAACCTGCTGGTGCCGAGGATGGCCGACCTGTGCGCCGTCCACCTGGTCGACGGCGACGACATCCGCACCGTCGCGGTTGCCCACATCCCGTCCGAGCGGCTCGCAGCAGTGGAACGACGGGCCGCCGAGCACCCGATCGATCCATTGGAGCCGGTTGGCGTCGCCAGGGTGATCCGTACCGGCCGCAGCGAGCTCTTCGCGAGGGTCACCGACTCCGACCTGCTGTCCGCCTCGGCCGGCGAAGGGCGGCTGGCGGCCGACCGCGCGCTGGGGCTGTCCAGCGTCCTGGTGGTGCCCATGCTCGGCCGTACGGGCGTCATCGGCGCCATCGCCCTGGTCTACGCCGAGAGCGGCCGGCGCTACGACGAGGCAGACCGGGCCACGGCAGAGGACCTCGGCCGGCGAGCGGCGGTGGCGGTCGAGAACGCCGAGGAGTTCCGGCAGCAAGGTGGCCGGCTGGCCGCCATCACCCGGGTGGCCGAGGCGGCGCAGCACGCGATCCTGGCGCCCGTACCCTCCCAGGTCGGGCCGTTGCTGCTCAGCGCGGCCTATGTCAGCGCGGCCCGCGAGGCCCTGATCGGCGGCGACCTGTACGAGGTGGTGCTGCGCGACGACGGGCTCCGGCTGCTCATCGGCGACGTCCGCGGCAAGGGCCTGGACGCCGTACGGGTCGCGACGGTCGTGCTCGGCGAGTTCCGTGCGGCGGCAGCGGACGAGCCCGACCTCGAGCAGGTCGCCGTACGGGTCGACCGGCGGCTGACCGCCTACCTCGACGACGAGGACTTCGTCACTGCGCTGATGGTCGACATCGACAACGACGGCCGGTGCCAGATCGTGTGCTGCGGCCACCCGCCCGCGATCATCGGCAGGGGGTGCGAGCTGGAGTCGATCGACACCGTCCCGACGCTGCCGTTGGGGCTCGGTGCGACCCCGAAAGCAGTCACGGTTTCGCTGGCGCCGGGCGACCGGTTGCTGCTGTTCACCGACGGCCTGGTGGAGGCCCGCCGCCCCGACGGCCAGTTCGTCGACCTGGCGACGATCACCGCCCCGTTGGCCGCCGGACGGCTCGACACCGTGCTCGGCCGGGTGCTCGAGGCACTGCGCCAGCAGGTCGGCCCTGACCTCGGCGATGACCTCGCTCTGGTCGCCGCGGAGTACCAGCCCTGAACCGACCTGTACCGTTTTGTCGGTGAACAGAGCCCACAGCGCTTCCTCGACGCCCCTGTACGCCCGCCTGCTGGTCCCGGTCGCCGCCCTGGTCGTGACCGTCACCTCCGCCCTCCCCGCAAGAGCCGCCACCGCTCCCCGGGTCAACCTGGCCGAGGCCGTGCAGACCATCCCGGCGGCCGCCGAGCTGCCGCCGGGCAACGTGACAGAGCTCACCCAGAGCACGGTCACCAAGCCCACCGGGCTCAACCCCTGCAACCTGGCCGGTGCCCACCGGTTCAACCTGCGCGACAACGGCGCCGCGATCGGCATCTACGGCACCCCGGCGTCGACCCCGGTGGCCCAGCTGTCCCAGTGGGTCGTCTCGACCCGGGTCTTCGCCAGCACCGGGGCAGCCCACGACGCCATCGCCCGGCTCGGCGTCGCCGAGAAGTCGTGCCCCACGCTGGCCACGGCCAACGGCATGTCCTTCCACCGCACCTGGAGCGCCCGCTACGTCACGGCCAGCGGATGGCACGGCTATCACACGGTCGACGTCATCACGGTCACCGGCCGGTCGACCCGGCTCCGGCACATCGCGGTCTACCTGCAGCGGGGCAACGCGCTGATCCAGATCGACGAGATCGCCGCCGTGGTCGGGCACAACTCCGCCCAGCAGGAGGCCCGCAGGCTCGCCGTGCAGAAGACGCTCGCCGCCAGGGTCAGCGCCGCGGCCGCGACCTGACCACCCTGGTCAGCCCCGCCAGAGCAGCAGCAGCGCGCGGTCGTCGCTCGCGCCGGAACGCATGGCCGTGAGCAACCGCTGGGCGCCGCCCGCGAAGCCCCGCCCGATCAGCCGCTCGGCCTCGCCGACCAGCTTGTCGATGCCGAGCGCGAGGTCTCGGCCGGGCAGCTCGACGACACCGTCGGTGTAGAGCAGCAGCGCGTCGCCCGGCCCGAGCCGGCCGTCAAGGCGGTCGTACGAGACCGGCGCCATCAGCCCCAGGGCGATCCCGTCGACCTCGGCGACCTCCCACCGGCCGCTGCCGGCGACGAACTGGACCGCCGGTGGGTGGCCGGCGCTGTCGATCGTGTAGGCCCCGGAGCGCAGGTCGAGCACGAGGTGCACCGCGGTGGCAAAGCCCTCGTCCCAGGCCTGACGGAGCAGGTAGTTGTTGGCCGCTGGGAGGAACTCCTCGGGCGGCACGGCACCGAGCAACGCGCTCAGGGCGCCGGAGCACAGCAGCGCCCTGGTCCCGGCGTCGATGCCCTTGCCGGAGACATCCACGACCGCCACCTCGAGGGTGCAGCCGTCCGCGGACAGGCTGGAGACCACGAAGTCGCCGCCGAACGACGCGCCGCCGGCCGACTCGAGCCGCATCTCGTGCCGCCAGCCGGAGGGAAGCGACGGCAGCCGGCCCTGCTCCTCCAGCGCGTCCCGCAGCTCGAGCAGCATCGACTCCCCGCGCAGGCCCAGTCCGCCGACCCGCTGCCGGGCGGCGGCGACGTAGCCCGCGAGCGCGCCGACCACGGCCACGACGATCAGCGCGACGAGGCGGGAGGTGGAGAAGCCCAGGCTGCCGACCTGCAGCGCGGCGACCACCGCGACCGCGACCAGGAGCACGCCGACGCCACGTACGCTCAAGGTCAGCGCACCCACCATGATCGGCAACAGCAGCACCGAGATGGGCACCCGGGTCGGGCCGAGCAACCAGGAGGCGAGGCCGATGGCCGCGACGACAGCCACCAGCCCGACCAGCGAGGACCGCTCCGCCTCGAGCCGCTGGCCCGCCTGCACCCAGCCGGGCACCGTTTGGCGATCGGTCGACACGCGGTCCCGCCGCGTAGCGGTTCGTTGCCAGCCCATGATCCGGGAAGCCTATCCGCATCGCTTCGAGAGGGGTCTGCCGACGTGACCGGGACTTCCGAGCAGCAGCCCGAGCCAGAGGTGCCGCCAGCCGCTGCTCCGCAGCGTCGTCCGCCGGGCGACCGCCGCCGTCAGGGCGGGGACGGCCTGGGCTCGCTGGTCGGCGGCGGCAGCTCGCAGGTGGGCACCAACGGCGCGATGCGGGCCAGGGACGTGTCCCGGCCGCGCTGACTCAGCCCGGATGCGGCAGGTTGCCGGTCTCTTCGTAGTCCGAGAGCATCCCGATCCGGCGGGCGTGCCGTTCCTCGCCACTGAACGGCGTGGCCAGGAACGTGTCGACGAAGCCGACGGCATCGTCCTCGCCCACCATCCGCGCGCCGAGGCTGATCACGTTGGCGTCGTTGTGCATCCGGCCGAGCTGGGCCGTCTCCTGGGTCCACGCGAGCGCGGCCCGTACGCCGGGCACCTTGTTGGCCGCGATCGCCTCACCGTTGCCCGAGCCGCCGATCACGACCCCCAGGGAACCCTCCTCGGCGACCGTGGCAGCGGCGGCGGCAAGGACGTACGGCGGGTAGTCGTCCTCGGGGTCGTAGGAGAACGGCCCACAGTCGATCGGCTCGTGGCCCTGCGCCGTGAGATGTGCGATGAGCCGCCGCTTCAGCTCGAAGCCGGCATGGTCGGAACCCAGGAAGACCCGCATGGCGAGACAGTCTGGCAGGTGGTGGGGAGAGCAGGCGAGCCTGCTCGGCGCCGACGGCTGTCACGCGGTCGATAGGACGAGAAAGTCGCCGGCTACACCGAGCCTCGGCGACTCGCTGGCCGCTCCGCCGCCGCCTGACCCGAGCTGATCCAGGCCTCCGGTCCGGAAGCGCCCGCGCGGCGGGCGGCGTAGAAGTCCCGGTCGCGCTGCCTGGCCGCGGCCTTCCGGTCCCGGCCCTCGCGAACGGCAATGGTCGACGCGATCGCCCACAGCACCGTGCCGACCGCAAGCGTGATGTCGCCGCCCAATCGGCGGCTGGTCGCGTCGAGGGTCAGCGCGGCCACGTAGAGCGCGCAGGCGAGCGCGGTGAGAATCCGCTGCCAACGAGGCATGCCCGAGGTGTGCCCAGCGACGGTCAGGTGACGCAGGCATCAGCCGGCGGAGGCTCAGTCGAAGATCGGGTCGCGGTCGCGCGTCCGCTTGAGCTCGAAGAAGCCGTCGGTGCCGGCTACCAGCAGGACGCCGTCCCAGAGCCGCCCGGCCGCCTCGCCGCGCGGAATCGGGGTGACCACGGGACCGAAGAACGCGGTGCCCTGGGTGTGGATGACCGGCGTGCCGACCTCGTAGCCCACCGGATCCATCCCCTCGTGGTGGCTCTTGATCAGCCGCTCGTCGAACTCCTCGCTGTCCGCGGCGTCCGCCAGCCGGGTCGGCAGTCCGGCCTCGGCCAGAGCAGCCTCGTACGTGGCCCGCTCGCGCGGCAGCTTCGCGTGGTGGAAGCGGGTGCCCAGCGCGGTGTAGAGGGGCAGCAGGGCCTCCTCCCCGAACTCCTCCTGCGCCGCGATGCAGATCCGCACCGGACCCCAGGCGGTCGCGAGGAGCTCCTTGTACTTGTCGGACAGCTCCTCGCGGTCCTGGTTGAGGACGGACAGGCTCATCACGTGCCAGTGCGGGTCGAGGTCGCGGACCTGTGCGGCCTCCAGAACCCATCGCGACGCGATCCAGGCCCAGGGGCAGATCGGGTCGAACCAGAAGTCCAGTCGGGTGCTCGTACCTTCGGTGGTCTCAAGAGTCATGTTCGCGACAACTCCGGAGGAACCGCGGCGGATTCCCGCTCGGCCCGGAGCTGCCGCAGCGCAACGACAGCGGCCCAGGTCGCGGCCGTGAACGGTACGGCGAACACCGCGCCCCACAGGCCGGCGAGGACGGTGCCCGAGGTCAGCACCAGGGCGATCGCCAGCGGGTGCAGGTGCACGTAGCGCCCGACCACGAACGGCTGCAGGATGTGAGCCTCGGCCTGGTTCTCGGCGACCAGGACGCCGACCAGGATCAGCGCGACCAGAGGCCCTTGGGTGGCGAGGGTGACGAGGACCGCCAGACCGCCAGCGACGAGCGCTCCGGCCAGCGGCACGAGCGAGCCGATGGCGACCAGCACGGCCAGCGGCAGGGCGAGGGGCACCCCCATGACGGTCAACGCGATGCCCATGGCCACGCCGTGGAACAGCGCGACGATCAGCGTGCCGCGTACGTAGCCGGCGAGTGCCCGCCAGGCGCTGCGGCCGGCCCGGTCGAACGGCACCCTTGCCTGGGCCGGCAGCTGCCGGGTCACCCACCCGAAGATCGCCTCGCCGTCGTAGAGCAGGAAGAACCCCACGAAGAAGGAGAGGATCGCCCCGGTGAGCACCTCGAAGAGGATCCCGGCGCCGGAGATGACGCCCTTGGTCAGCTGGGCCTGGTGGTCCTTGAGGTAGTTCTGCGCATCCAAGGTGTATTTGTCGATCTGGTCCGGCTGCAGGTGGAGCGGGCCGTTCACCAGGTAGTCGCGCAGGTCACCGAGGGTGTTGGTCGCCTCGGTGATCAGCTTGGGCATCTCGGCGGTCGAGCGCACGGTCACGCCCCAGGCGAGCAGTCCGAACAGCGTCCACACCGCGAGCACGGTGATCCAGGTCGCCAGCGCCGGCGGCAGGCCCTGCCGGCGCAGCCACAGCACCGCCGGCCGCAGCAGGGCCGAGACCAGCACGGCAACGCCGAACGGGACGACGACGATCAGCAGCCGCTCGGCCAGCCGGGCCACGACGTAGACGAACAAGCCGACGACCAGCAGCTCGGCGCAGGTCAGCGCGGTGCCCCGGAGTCCCGTACGGGTCGGCACCGGTCCCGGATCGGTAGCGTCGACCTCGTCCACACGCCCTCCCTGTCCCGGCCGGTCGGGGACACGTGTCCCAAGTGTTCAGCATGACCGGTGGCAAGCATGAAACACTCGGTCGACACCCCGTGGGTGAAAAGCGCGGTCCCCCGCGGAAGACGGCGCATGAACGTGGAGGCTCTGGACGTGAACAACATGACCCGCGACGAGGCGCAGGCCCGGGCCCGCGTGCTGCGCGTGAGCAGCTACGACGTCGCGCTCGACCTGACGGCGGGCGACACCACGTTCAGGTCAGAGACGACCGTGACGTTCTCCTGTTCCGCACCAGGGACCGCCAGCTATCTGGACCTGACCGCCGAGGACGTCCGGGTGATCGAGCTCAACGGGGTGCCGCTGTCCGCTGCCGAGCTGTTCGACGGCAACCGCATCAGGCTGCCCGCGCTGGCCGCCGAGAACACGGTGCGGGTCGTCGCCGACTGCGTCTACATGAACACCGGCGAGGGGCTGCACCGGTTCGTCGACCCGGTCGACAAGAGCGTCTACCTCTACACCCAGTTCGAGACGTTCGACGCCCACCGGATGTACGCCTGCTTCGACCAGCCCGACCTCAAGGCGACGTTCCGGTTCGTGGTGACCGCTCCCGCTGACTGGCAGGTCGTCACCAACGTGGCTGCCGCCTCGGTCTCCGAGGCCGACTTCGCGGGAGTGCGGATCCACGACTTCCCCGCCACGCAGCGGATGTCCAGCTACATCACGGCACTGGTCGCCGGCCCCTACCACGCGGTGTTCGACACCTACACCGCGGCCGACGGCACCACGATCCCGCTCGGCATCTACTGCCGCTCGTCGCTCGCCGAGTTCCTCGACAGCGCAGCGCTTTTCGAGGTGACCAAGCAGGGCTTCGACTTCTTCCACGGGTTGTTCGACTACCCCTACCCGTTCGGCAAGTACGACCAGCTGTTCGTCCCGGAGTTCAACGCGGGGGCGATGGAGAACGCCGGCGCGGTGACGTTCCTCGAGGACTACGTCTTCCGCTCCAAGGTGACCGACTACGCCTACGAGCGGCGGGCCGAGACGGTCCTGCACGAGATGGCGCACATGTGGTTCGGCGACCTCGTCACCATGCGTTGGTGGGACGACCTGTGGCTCAACGAGTCCTTCGCGACCTATGCCAGCGTCCTGTGCCAGAGCGAGGCGACCCGCTGGACCAACGCATGGACCACGTTCGCCAACGTCGAGAAGACCTGGGCCTACCGGCAGGACCAGCTGCCCTCGACCCACCCGATCGCGTCGGACATCGTCGACATCGAGGCCGTCAAGGTCAACTTCGACGGCATCACCTACGCCAAGGGCGCCTCGGTGCTCAAGCAGCTGGTCGCCTACGTGGGCCGGGAGGCGTTCTTCACCGCCATCCGCGGCTACTTCAAGGCGAACGCGTGGGGCAACACGACGTTGCAGGACCTGCTCCAAGAGCTCGAGCGGGCCAGCGGCCGCGACCTGGCGGCGTGGTCCAAGCAGTGGCTCGAGACCGCGGGCGTCAACACGCTGCGCCCGGCGCTCGAGGTCGCCGCGGACGGGACGTTCAGCGGCTTCGCGGTGCTCCAGGAGGCCCCTGCCGACCACCCGACCCTGCGCGCGCACCGGGTCGGCGTGGGGCTCTACGACCACGTCGACGGACAGCTGGTCCGGCGCCGTACGGTCGAGATCGACGTCGCCGGCGACCGCACCGAGGTGCCCGAGCTGGTCGGCGAGCGGCGGCCCGACGTGGTCCTGGTCAACGACGACGACCTCGCCTACGCCAAGATCCGGCTCGACGAGCGGTCCCTGGCCACGATCATCACCGACATCGGCGCTTTCGCCGACTCACTCCCCCGCGCCTTGTGCTGGGCCGCCGCGTGGGACATGACGCGCGACGCCG
>JAWWOL010000420.1:0-10653 GCA_033851695.1 Frankiales bacterium | reverse complement strand
AGGTGGTGGCGATGGGTCAGGGTCCGTACGGGAACCAGCGTGTCGTCGCCAAGCCGGGCGGCACCCCCCCGCCCGCCGCCACGCCGCCCTCGCTGAGTGACGCCGCTGACGAGGCGATGCTCCGCGGCCTGTCCGGGGCGGCGCACGTGGCGGCCACCGTGAGCCTCGACGTGCAGGTGGTCGGCGAGACGGCCTCGCTCCGTGCGGTGTTCTACCGGGGGGACGCCGGTGCTCTGGCTCCCACGGTCGAGAAGGGTCACTGGCCGAACGGGCCCGGCCAGGTCGCCCTGTCCGGCCAGGTGCTCAAGGACCGCGGTCTGCGGGTGGGCGACACCATCACGCTGGAGTCGAAGGGCAAGCGGGTACGGGTTCTCGTCGTTGGTGACCTGTTCTCCGACGGCAACATCCAGCTCGCCTCCGGCCCGGCGACGCTGGCGCAGCTGGCCCCCAACACCCGGGCCGACTCCTACCTGGTCGAGCTCACGTCAGGCACGGACGCCGACGCCTTCAGCACGGCCGTGCAAGCCGCCGACCACGGCCTGCAAGCCTTCCCGGCGCCGGGCAACAACTCCGGCGGAGCCAAGGTCGTCAATGCTGCCGCCACCCTGCTGACCCTGATGCTTGGTACGGTCGCGGCGCTGGGCGTGTTCAACACCATCGTGTTGAACACTCGGGAGCGTCGCCGGGACCTGGGCATGCTCAAGTCGATCGGGATGACCCCGCGCCAGGTGGTCGCGATGCTGCTGACCTCGATGGGTGTGCTCGGCGTGATCGGCGGCCTGATCGGGGTGCCGCTGGGGGTCGAGGCGCACCGGCTGGTCGTACCGGCCATGGTGCACTCCGGCCAGCTCGTGGTGCCCGACTTCCTGCTGCACGTGTTCGACGCCCCGCTGCTCGGCGGCCTGGGGCTGGCCGCCATCGCTATCGCGGTGCTCGGGGCGTTGATCCCGTCCCGGACGGCGGCCTGGCGGCCGATCGCCGAGGTGCTGCACAACGAGTGACCGAGCAGGCTTCGGCGGGGCTAGAGTGCCTGTGCCGCAGGCACTCCAGCGGCTGCGGCCCGTGCTTCGCGCAGCTCCGAGAGGTGCGCCCGGGTCCACTCGCACTGGGCCGCCAGCGGCGCGAACGAGGACCGGCCGAGCGGCGTCAGCTCGTAGACCACGCGTCGCGGCACCTCGTCCGCGTACGCGGTCCGGCCGATCATCCCGTCGCGCTCCAAGCCACGCAGCGACTCGGTCAGCACCTTGGGGGTCACCTGGCGCAGCGGCGCCTGCAGCTCGGAGAACCGGCGCGGGCCGTCCTCCAGGCAGATCAGGATCTTGCTGGTCCACTTGTCACCGACCTGCAGGGGCAGCCGTTCGGTGCTGCGGTCGGCGAACAGGTCGGGGTCCAGGGGCTCTGCCATGGCCATGACGCTACCCGAGCGGTCACTATCGTTGCGGGAACCATGGGTCGCCCCCGTAGCCTGCCGGCATGACGAAGATCGCGGTGCTCGGGGCGAACGGGAAGGCCGGCCGGCGGATCGTGGCGGAGGCGGCTCGGCGGGGTCACGACGTGACAGCCGTCGTACGGGACCCGGTGACCTATGCAGGACCAACCGGAGACCGGATCGTCGTCACAGCAGGCGATGTGACCGATCGTGCGACTCTGCGCCCGGCTGTCTCTGGCGTCGAGGTCGTCGTCAGCGCGGTCTCATCGACGCACGCGCCGGAGGCCTACTTCCCCGCTGTGGCAACGGTTCTGGTCGACGCCGTCCCTGCGGACTCCAGGCTGGTTCTCGTCGGCATCGGCACCACTCTCAAGCTCCCGACCGGTGTTGCGCTCTTCGAGAGCCTCGGATTCCCCGCGGCCGGACGGGCGTTCTCGCTGGGACACGCCGCCGAGCTGGAGGTGCTGCGGGAGACCGCACTGGACTGGCTCGTCGTCGCGCCGCCGCCGGTGTTCCTCACCGACGACGAGGCCGCCGGTGCGGGCTATCAGACGTCGGACGGGATGCTGATCGACACCGACCAGCCGTTCTCGTACGGCGACCTGGCCGCGGTCATCCTCGACGAGATCGAGCAGCCGCGGCCCCACCGGCTGCTACTTGCGGTGGCCCGTCAGGCGGCAGGGAGCGCCTGATGCGCCTCCCGGGCGACATGCTTGGCGGCATGGGCAACTGCTGAGGGCAGGTCGGTGAAGAGGTGACCCTGCGCCAGCACGGGCGCCAGGGCGCCGACTGCAGCGAGCAGCCGGGTGTGCTCCGGACTCGCGCCCTTCATCAGGACGGTGATGCCACGCGCGGACAGGGTCTCGACCAGCTCGCCGAGGGCGCGGGCTCCGGTGGCGTCGAGCATTCCCAGGGAGCGCATCCGCAGGATGACCACGCGCACGTCGGAGGTCTGGGTCAGCTGAGCAAGGAACCGTGCGGACACGGCGAAGAACAACGGTCCGTCGAGCCGGTAGGTGAGCACGTGGTCGGACAGCAGCGCGTGCTCGGTGTCGGCGTCCACGCCATCCACGGGCAGCGGTTCGACGAACGCCTGCCCGGTGTTCGCCAGGTTCATCAAGGCCGTCACGCCGGACAGGATCAGACCAGCCTCGACCGCGGTGATCAGGTCGAAGGCGACGGTGCAGAACGCCGTCACGACGAAGACCGCCGCGTCCGCGCGCGTCGAGGACAGGACTGCCCGGACGTTGTGCCGCTCGACCATGCGGTAGGCGGTGACCATGAGCACCCCGGCCAGGGCCACGAGCGGGATCCGCCCGACCAGCCCGGAGGCGGCGTAGATCACCACCGCCAGGACGAGGGAGTGGGTGAGGGCGGCGACCCGGCTGTGGGCCCCGGCCCGGGCGTTGACGGCGGTACGGGCGATCGCGCCCGTGGCGGGCATCCCGCCCCACACACCGGACGCGACGTTGGCGAGGCCCTGTCCGAACAGCTCCCGGTCGGGGTCGGAGCGGGGCGCATCGCTCATGCCGTCCGCCACCCGCGCCGACAGCAGGCTCTCCATGGCGGCGAGGAACGCCACGACCATCGCCGGACCCAGCAGCGAACTGAAGCCGCCGAAGTCGGGGATCGACGGGACGGGCAGGTGGCTCGGCAGTGCGCCGATCCGCTGGACGGCGACTCCGGACACCGTGGCGACCACGGTGACCACGAGAACGGCGATCAGGCTGGCCGGCAGCGACCGGTGCAGTCGGGGGAGCAACCCGCTGATGCCGATGGACAGCAGCAGCAGACCGAGCACGGCCCAGTGCGGGTGCTGGACGAACCGGCCGATGGCCAGGGTCGCGGCCCCGAAGGCGTTCTGGACGTCGGGCTTGGTCACCCCGAGCGCGCTCGGCACCTCCTGCGCGGCGATCACGATGGCGATGCCGGCGGTGAAACCCTCGATCAGCGGCCAGGGGACGTACGCGAGCAGCCTGCCGAGGCGCAGCACGGCCGCTGCCAGGACCACGAGCCCGGCCAGCACGGCGAGCGGATAGACCACCGAGGGGCCGCGGGACGCCACCAGCGGTACGAGCACCACCGTCATCGCACCGGTCGGCCCGGTCACCTGCAGGTGGGACCCGCCGAACACCGCAGCAACCGCGCCGGCGATGACCGCGGTGACCAGACCGGGGGCGGCACCGACGCCACTGGCAACGCCGAACGCCAGCGCCAGCGGGAGTGCCACGATGCCGACGGTCAGACCGGCAGCCAGGTCGGCGGTCCAGGACTGCGGCAGGGCTGCGTAGTCCGACCGACGCGGCAGCAGAGCCTTCAGCCGAGCCGCCGGCCGCTCGACGGTGGAGGGCATGGCCGCCATGCTCCCGCGGGCGAGGGCGCGCGTTCAGGGGCGAAGGTCCCGACCTCGCCGGCCGGAGTGGCAGCTGCGCTCACGTCGTCGACCGAAGAGGCAGGCAATCGCAGCCCTGCCGGCCACCCTGCCGGGACCATCGGGTCACAGCGACAGCTTGCGGTTCCACCAGTTGAGGTGCCGCAGGCTGACGTTCAGGGTGTGGCTGGTCGTCCACGACCCTGACTCGGCACCCGTCACGGTGCCCAGCTGCTGGCCCGACGCGGCCGACACCTGCACGTTCAGGGTCGCCGCGGAGGCGAGCGGCTGGGGGAGCAGGCGCAGCGAGTAATGACCGTTGCTGACCGGCACGGAGTATTCCAGCGTCCAGCTGCCGGACTCACCCGGCATCAGGTCCACCGGGAACGTGACCTGGGTCTGGTCGGACAGGGTCGGTTTCGAGAACCCGGCCGGCACGCCGCCGTGGGTGAACTGCTCCAGGTGCGCGGTCTTCTCGGTGGCCAGCTGGACCAGCAGATGCATCCGGCCAGGGTGCTGCGGCCCCTCGACGTAGGGGCCGAGGCCGGTCGGGGCATGGTTGGCCATGGTCAGCGTCTCGGTCACGTCGGCAGAGGTCTCGCCGACGACGACCTTGACGTCCAGCTTGCGGGACGCGTAGTAGTCCAGCTTGTTCCCGTAGCCGGGACTGTCCCCGAGGTTGTTGACGGTCACCATGCCCAGGTCGAGGCTCCCGGGCGCCGTGCTGCCGCTCACCCCAGCCGCGTTGAGCTCGCTCTCCACCGTCGGTGAGGATGACCACAGCGCCAGGTGCCGGCCGGTCGCCGCGGTGGCAAGCGCCTTGAGCACGCTGACGTCGGACTCGTGCGAGGTCAGCGCCGCGAAGCCGCTGCCGGCTGCCTCGGCCAGCCGGAGGTGCCGGGCGTCCTGCGCGTTCTGGTCGAGGCTGCCGTCGCCGTACTGGGTGACCAGCAGGTCCTTGATCAGCTGGTCACCGCTGAGCACCGACCCGTCGGTCAGGTGCAGCGGCCCGGTCGCCGAGACGATCTTGGCCATGCCCGCGACGTCGAGCAGCAGGACCGCGTCCGGCTTGACCCCGAGCGACTGCTGGGCCAGCGAGGCGATGACCGACGCGGAGGCCGGGACGTTGGGGTCCATGGTCGCGTTGAGCCACAGGGTGGAGTTGGCCTTGTAGCCGCCGTAGGCCGCCACGTAGTCCGGAGGGGCCGGAACGGTGACCGCGTGCTCGGCGATCTTGGCGATGCCCTGCGAGTCGGTGAACTTGTCGATGGTCAGGTGACCGTTGGCGGAGTGCGCCATCGCATAGGTGCTGATCAGGCCGCCCGTGCCGCGCAGCTCGGCGTTGTTCTCCAGTCCGATGTAGATCGTCCGCGGGCCGTGGCTGCCGAGCAGGTCACCGACAGCATCGGTGAGCTGCGCGACGTGGTCGAAGCTGCGGCTGAGGCCACCCAGCTGGGTTTGGGCCTGGTGCACCGACGTGCCGACGATGCCGGGGGTCAGCCCCGTCTTCAACGTTGCCAGGCGTTGCAGCGGCCCGGCGGTGTCGGTGGCCGCGGCGGCCAGCACGTCGTGCAGCGTGGCCAGCCGCTTGAGGTCGAGGCCGGTGCCGCCGGAGCCGAGACCCGTTGAGGCGTCGATCGCGCGCTGCGCCGAGGTGAGGACGGCGCTGGCGGCGTCGGCGATCGTCCGCTCGGCGACCATGGAGCGGCCGATGAACGGCAGGTGCGCCACCACGGTCGGCCCGAGCTGGTGCACCTGGTCGCGCGCGATGGTGGCCCGCGCCTCGTCGGTCTTGAGCCGGCGCACGATCTCCTCGCGGGCGGGCGGGTTGTCGCGCACGGCGGTCAGGTCAGCACGGACCGCCTCGAGGTCGCCCTTGGCCCGCAGGCCGGCCACCACTGCCCAGATCCCGGCCAGGATCAGGAGCAGCACAAGGACACCGAGGGAGTACAGCGCACCCCTCGGCAACCGTCGGGGTCGCAGTCTCACGGGCGTCAGCGTAGGGGAAAGGGGGTCGGGCGATGGCTCACGGGTCGAGGTCAACGGTCTCCGCGGGTGGCTCGGGCTGACGGGTCACGAGCCAGGCGTCATAGGCGGCGGCCCGCTCGGCATCGACGGGGTGGGCGGTGCACCGGGTGCCGCGGTGGTCGCACCAGTCGCAGAGCCGGCTCACGTTGGGCCGCCAGTCACCGGTCTCCGTGGCGCGCTCGATGGCGTGCCACAGGGCCAGCACCTTGCGCTCGAAGGAGACCAGCTCGGCCTCCTCGGGCGCGTAGCGCAGCATCGTGCGGTCGCCGAGGTAGAGCAACCGGAGCTCGCGCGGCACCACGCCGCGGGTGCGCCACAGCACCAGGGCGTAGAACTTCATCTGGAACAGGGCCTTGGCCTCGAACGTCTCACTGGGAGCCCGGCCGGTCTTGTAGTCGACGACCCGGATCAGGTCGCCCGGCGCCTCGTCGATCCGGTCGACGTAGCCGCGCAGCCGCAGCCCGCCCTCGACCACCACCTCGACGTACTGCTCGCGCGACGCCGGCTCGAGCCGCTGGGGATCCTCCAGGGCGAAGTAACCGGCCAGCAGGTCGCTCGCGCCGGCCAGGAAAGCCTCAGGCGTCAGCGGCTCGGCGGACTCAGGGGTCAGGAAGAGCTCGGCCACCTCGGGGCGCTCCTCGAGCAGCGACGCCCAGGCCGGGCCGACCAGGCCCTCCGCCGCGGCCAGGGTGCGCTCCGCCGCCGGGAGGTCGAACAGCCGCTCGAGCGCGGAGTGCACCACCGTGCCCCGTACGGCCGCCGGGCTCGGCCGTTCCGGCAGCTAGTCGATCACCCGGAACCGGTAGAGCAGGGGGCAGGCCATGAAGTCGCTGGCCCGCGACGGCGAGAGCGAGCCGAGGACCGGCGGCGCCAGGTCGACGACCGCGGAGGGGGTGGAAGCTGCCATGCCCTCACCGTAGGTCAGCCCTGCGACGAAAACCGCCTCCCGCGCCGAGCTGTGGACAAGCACTAGACTGCCCCCTGTGAGCGCACCCGCGCCGCGACGTCCTTCTCCCGGGGTGTACGTCGGCCGGCCGTTCGGCATCCCGGTCTACGTCGACCTGACCTGGATCTTCCTCGCCGCCTACATCACCTACTCCTACGCGCCGAGCTTCGCCCACGACGGGCAGACCCCTGGCGCCCGCGGCTACTCGCTGGCCTTCCTGGTCGCCGTCCTGTTCGGGCTGTCGGTGCTGGCCCACGAGCTCAGCCACTCCGTGATCGCCCGGCTGATGGACCTGCCGGTACGCCGGATCACGATCCTGTTCTTCGGCGGGGTCTCCGAGATCGGCCGCGACCCGCAGACACCGGCCCGCACCTACCTGGTCTCCGTCGCCGGGCCGCTGATGTCGCTCACCCTGTCGGCCCTCGGCTTCCTGGTCCTCATGCTCACTGCCCTGCCGGACACCGCCCATTACGTGGTGACGATCTTCGCCGCGGTCAACGGGCTGGTCGCCGTCGTCAACCTGCTGCCCGGCCTGCCCCTGGACGGCGGGCATGTGCTCCGCGCCGTGGTCTGGCAGGTCACCGGTTCACCCGACCGGGGCACCCAGGTCGCCGCCAACACCGGGCGGGCGCTGGCGGCCGTGATCGTCATCATCGGGCTGGTCATCGGGACGACTCCCCGGTTCCAGGACATCAGCACGATCAGCTTGTTCATGGCCGCGATCCTGGGTGTCTACCTGTGGCAGGGCGCCTCGCTCGAGCTGCGGCAGGCCCGGCTGCTCAAGGTCCTGCCCACGCTCGACCTGCGCCGGCTGGTCCGCCGGGCGATCGCCGTCACCGCCGACACCCCGCTGGCCGAGGCCGTCCGCCGAGCCCGTACGACCGGGGCCCGCGCGCTGGTCGTCGTGGACCACGCGGGCAACCCGGAGGGGCTGGTCCAGGAGACCCAGGTGATGGCGACCCCACCGCAGCGACAGCCCTGGGTGACCGTCGGCAGCCTGAGCCGCGCTCTCGGCAAGGGTCTGGTGCTGGAGGCGGGGCTGACGGGGGAGCCGCTGCTGGAGGCGCTGCGGCTGACCCCGGCGACGGAGTATCTCGTGGTCGAGCCGGACGGCCACGTGCTCGGGGTGCTCGTCGCGGCTGACCTGGTCCGGGCGCTGCAGCCGGGCTGATTCACCGGCTGACTCACTAGGGTCTATCGCTGTGACGGAGCCCGGCGAGACCCAGCAGACCCTGCCGACCGGCGCCGCCCGTCGGCGCGGGCCGCTGGCAGCGGGGGACCAGGTGCAGCTCACCGACCCCAAGGGAAACCACCAGACGTTCACCCTCATCCCTGGCAAGGAGTTCCACACCCACCGGGGCATGTTCACCCACGACTCCCTGATCGGCGCGCCCGAGGGCACGGTCGTCACGACCACCAAGGGCGCCGACTACCTCGCGCTGCGTCCGTTGCTGAACGACTTCGTGCTGTCCATGCCGCGCGGGGCGGCGGTCGTCTACCCCAAGGACGCCGGCCAGATCGTGATGATGGCCGACATCTTCCCCGGCGCGCGGGTGGTCGAGGCCGGCGTCGGGTCGGGCGCGCTGACCTGCTCCCTGCTGCGCGCGGTGGGTGACCAGGGTCTGGTGTCCAGCTATGAGCGGCGGCAGGACTTCGCCGACATCGCCCGCGGCAACGTCGAGCGGTTCTTCGGCTCGCCCCACCCGGCCTGGCAGCTCACGGTCGGCGACCTCGCCACGACGATCCACGACACCGAGGCCGACCGGGTGGTGCTGGACATGCTCGCCCCGTGGGAGGTCCTCGACGCGGTCGCGAGCGTCCTTGTCCCCGGCGGCGTGGTCCTGGCCTACGTCGCCACGACCACCCAGCTGTCCCGCACGGTCGAGGCGTTGCGCGACCACGGCAGCTTCACCGAGCCCTCCGCCTGGGAGTCGATGGTCCGCGGCTGGCACGTCGAGGGGCTGGCCGTACGCCCTGAGCACCGGATGATCGGGCACACCGGCTTCCTGCTGACGGCGCGCCGGATGGCCCCTGGCGTGCCGCCGCCCGTGCGTCGCCGTCGGCCGGCCAAGGCGAACGCTGAGGCGTACGAGGAGAGCCTGCTCGAGCAGGGCACTGTCCGGGAGAAGCCGGCCCCGCTGGACCCCGCGCGCCTGCCCTAGCGGCAAGCCAGGGGTGATCTCAGTCGGCGTCCGGGCCCCCGACGAGGGCGCCGTCCGAGATCCGCGCGACGTGGATGCAGTCACCGGGGCAGTCCGTCGCGGAGGTCAACACGTCGAGGCGCAGACCCTCGGGTACGGGCACTCGGGCGCCGGTCGCCGTCAGCAGCTCGCCGTCGGCGCCCTTGACGTAGGCGAGGCCGTCGATGTCGAACTCGAACACCTCGGGCGCGAGCTGTACGCAGAGGCCGTCGCCGGTGCACAGGTCCTGGTCGACCCACACCTCGACGGCGCCCGCGTCGGGCGTGCTCGCGGTCATCGGCGTGGCCTCCGGTCTCCAGCAATCCGTCAGGTCGACGATACAAGGAGCCCTGCAGCACCGTAGTCGAGATGCCGACCGCTGATGTCCAGGGCATCCGGCCCGTCGCGACGGTAGGGTGCGAGATGACCGGATCGTTTCCGGGGAGGTGGTGGGTGACGTGAGCAAAGATGCCAGCAACGACTCCAGCAAAGAGCTGCAGGACCTGACGACCCAGGTCTCCTTCCTCGAGGAGGAGGTGACCCTCCTGCGCCGCAAGCTGGCCGATTCGCCGCGGGCGCTGCGGGTCGTCGAGGAGCGACTGGCCGAGGCGCAGTCGAGCCTGTCGCACGTCACCGGGCAGAACGACCGGCTCTCCGCCACCCTGCGCGACGCGCGTGACCAGATCCTCGCGCTCAAGGAGGAGGTCGACCGGCTGGCTCAGCCGCCGTCGGGCTTCGGGACCTTGCTCGAGGCGTTCGACGACGGGACCGCCGACGTCTTCACCGGCGGTCGCAAGCTGCGGGTGACCCTGAGCCCGACCATCGAGGGCGAGACCCTGCGCCGCGGCCAGGAGGTCATGCTCAACGAGGCGCTCAACGTCGTGCAGGTGCTCGACTTCGAGCGGCACGGCGACGTCGTCCTGCTCAAGGAGATCCTCGAGGGCGGCGACCGGGCCCTGGTCGTCGGCCACACCGACGAGGAGCGGATCGTGATGCTCGCCGCGCCGCTGCTCGAGGGCGAGCGCCCGCTGCGCGCCGGCGACTCGTTGCTCATCGAGTCCCGCTCCGGCTGGGCCTACGAGCGGATCCCGAAGTCCGAGGTCGAGGAGCTGGTCCTCGAGGAGGTGCCCGACGTCGACTACGCGGACATCGGCGGGCTGGGCAGTCAGATCGAGGCCATCCGCGACGCGGTCGAGCTGCCGTTCCTGCACAAGGACCTGTTCCTCGAGCACGAACTGCGCCCGCCCAAGGGCATCCTGCTCTACGGGCCGCCCGGCTGCGGCAAGACGCTGATCGCCAAGGCGGTCGCCAACTCGCTGGCCAAGAAGGTCGCCCAGGTCACCGGCCGGCCCGAGGGCCGCTCGTACTTCCTCAACATCAAGGGACCCGAGCTGCTCAACAAGTACGTCGGCGAGACCGAGCGGCAGATCCGGCTGATCTTCCAGCGGGCGCGGGAGAAGGCCTCCGAGGGCGTCCCGGTGATCGTGTTCTTCGACGAGATGGACTCGATCTTCCGTACGCGAGGCTCCGGCGTCAGCTCCGACGTCGAGACGACGATCGTGCCCCAGCTGCTCAGCGAGATCGACGGTGTCGAGGGCCTCGAGAACGTCATCGTGATCGGCGCGTCCAACCGCGAGGACATGATCGACCCGGCCATCCTGCGCCCGGGCCGGCTGGACGTGAAGATCAAGATCGAGCG
>JAWWOL010000399.1:0-8188 GCA_033851695.1 Frankiales bacterium | reverse complement strand
GCGGCGATCCAGCCGATGGCGACGGACGTGTCGAGCCCGCCGGAGTAGGCGAGGACGACCCGCTTGGGGCTGCTCATGAGATGTGCTCCTGTCGGTGATCCGGTGGTCAGGGTGCTGATCGGTGGTGACGGTGGGTTCGGAGGCTCAGTCGCGGCCCTCGGCCAGGGAGAGCAGCCGCTCGACGACCTCGGCGCCGACCGCTCGGCCGGCTCGCGCGCGGCAGATGAGCAGCACGGTGTCGTCGCCGGCCACGGTGCCCATGACCTCGGCCGGAGGCGTGCGGTCCAACGCGGACGCGAGGAGGTGCGCTCCCCCGGGCGGGGTGCGCAGGACCACCAGCTGACCGGAGGCCTCCGCCGAGATCAGCAGCTCTTCGAGCAGCCGTGCCAGCCGGGCGTCCGGGTCAGCGTTGTCGAAGGGCCTGAGCCGGGCGCCGGCGGAGGGCACGGCGTAGGCCTGGCCGCCGTCGGGCTGACGAACCTTGGCGGCCCCGAGGTCCTCGAGGTCGCGGCTGAGCGTCGCCTGCGTCACGAAGACGCCCTCGTGCGAGAGCAGCTGGGCCAGCTCGCCCTGGGAGTGCACCCGCGTCCGCTCGAGCAGCGCAGCGACCCGCGCCTGGCGGGCGGCCTTGGTCGCCGGGATGGCCGGCGCGTCAGCGACGCGAGGGGACTGGCTCATGGGGCTCCCTCGACCAGGAAGGCGAGCAGCGCCTTCTGCACGTGCAGCCGGTTCTCGGCCTGGTCCCAGACCGCCGAGTGCCCGCCGTCGATGACGCTGGCCGCGATCTCCTCGCCGCGGTGGGCCGGCAGGCAGTGCAGCACGAGGACGTCGTCGTGGGCGGCGGCCACGGCCCGCTCGTCGAGCGCGTACGGCTGGAAGACCAGCTGCCGGGTGTCGCTCTCCTCCTCCTGGCCCATCGAGGCCCAGACGTCGGTGTAGAGGATGTCGGCACCGGTCGCCGCCTCGAGCGGGTCGTGGGTGACCACCGCGGCGCCACCCGTACGCTCGCCGATCTGGTTGGCCCGGCCCACAACCTGGGCGATCGGTTCGTAGCCGGCCGGGGACGCCACGCGCACGCGCATGCCGGCCGCGGCGCCGGCGAGAAGGAGGGAGTGCGCCATGTTGTTGCCGTCGCCGAGGTAGGCCAGCGTCAGCCCCGACAGGCCGCCCTTGTGCTCGCGGATGGTGAGCAGGTCGGCCAGCGCCTGGCACGGGTGGGCGTAGTCGGTCAGCGCGTTGACCACCGGCACGCTGGCGGCCGAGGCCAGCTGCTCGATCCGGTCCTGGCCGAAGGTGCGGATGACGATGGCCGAGACGTAGCGCGAGAGGACCTTGGCGGTGTCCTCGATCGTCTCGCCGCGGCCCAGCTGGGTGCTGCGAGCGTCGACGATGATCGGGTGACCGCCGAGCTCGGCGATGCCGGCCTCGAAGGACAGCCTGGTCCGGGTCGACGGCTTCTCGAAGATCACCGCCACGGACTGGGGGCCCGCCAGCGGCTTGGCGGAGTAGCGGTCGAGCTTCATCTTGTCGGCCAGGTCGAGCACCTGCTCGAGCTCGGCCGGGCTCAAGTCGTCGTCGACGAGGAAATGGCGCAGGGTCACGGCGTGAGGGCCTCTCTGTGCATCGCGCGGGGGTGCCGGGCGGCGCAGGCCTGCCGGCGCGGGCCGGTCATGGCGAAGGCCGAGACGGACGGGCGGGACCGCCGATCAGCTCTGCAACCCGGCGGACGAGCTCGTCGACGGCGAACGGCTTGACGAACACCATGCCGGCCCCCAGCAACCGCTCGAGGTCGGAGACGGCGTCGACCCGGCCGGTGACCACGATGACCGGGACGCCGGCCAGCACGGGGTCGCTGCCGAGCTCCTCGAGCACGCGTACGCCGCCGAGGTCGGGCATCATCACGTCGAGCAGGATGAGCGCCGGTGGGGAGTCGAGCGCGCTGCGCAACCCGGCCAGGCCGTCCGAGGCGGTGGACACCTCGTAGCCCTCAGCCGTGAGCAGGGTGTGCAGCAGTCCCCTGACGCTGGGATCGTCCTCGACGACAAGCACAGCTGGTCCGGTCATGAGCCGACCCTAGTGCTGCCAAGCTCTTGCTGGGTGTTGGCGAGGATTTGCGGTAGCGCGTCGACGAATTCGCGGCACTCCGCCGCCGTGATGACCAATGGTGGCGCGAGCCGGATCGCGTCAGGTGCCACGGCGTTGACCAGGAAGCCGGCACCCCGGCAGGCCAGCTCGACCTGGGCCGACACGTCCTGTGCCAGCACCAGCGCCCGCCACAGACCGCGCCCTCGTACGCCGAGCAGCAGCGGATGACGTACGGCGGCCAGGCCCTCGGCGAAGGCGGCGCCCACCTCTCGGACGTGCGCCAGCAGGTCGTCGGCCTCGATGACGTCGAGCACGGTCAGCGCGGCGGCGACGGAGACCAGGTTGCCACCGAAGGTGCTGCCGTGGTCGCCGCGCTGGAACGCCGTGGCCACCGGTCCGATGCCGATGCAGGCGCCGATCGGAAGGCCGCCGCCCAGCCCCTTGGCGAGGGTGAGCACGTCAGGCAGCACTGCATCTGCCTGGTGGGCATACCAGTGCCCGGTGCGCCCGATCGCGCTCTGCACCTCGTCCAGCCACAGCAGGGCGCCGGCCGCGTCGCACACCGACCGCGCCGCCGCGAGGTAGCCGGGGGGCGGCGGGACGACGCCCGCCTCGCCCTGGGTGGTCTCGAGCAGGACCGCGACTGTGTGCTCGCCCACAGCGGCTGCCAGCGCATCGGCGTCTCCGTACGGGACGAAGACCACGTCGGTCCCGTACGGCCCGAAGGGCTCTCGGATCGAAGCCTTGCCGGTCAGCGAGAGCGCGCCGAGCGTGCGCCCGTGGAAGCCGTGGTCGGCGGCGACGATCTGCCGCCGGCCGTTGCCCTGGCCGTGTCGCAGCACGAGCTTGAGGGCCGCCTCGTTGGCCTCGGTGCCGGTGCTGCAGAAGAACACCCGCGCCGGCGTGCCGGCGGGCGTCTCGAGAAGCCCGGTCAACCGCTCGGCGAGCCGGATGCCCGGCTCGTGCAGGTAGAGGTTGCTGGTGTGCGCCAGCGTGGCCACCTGACGGGACACCGCGTCGACGATCGCGGGATGTCCGTGGCCGAGGGAGGAGACGGCGATCCCCGCCAGCAGGTCGAGGTAGTCCCTGCCGTCGGCGTCCCACAGCCGGCAGCCCTTGCCCTGGACGAGTGCCACCGGCGGCGTGCCGTAGTTGGGCATCATCACGGCGTCCCACCGCGCGCTGAGCTCGGCGTAGGCCGTCATGACGGCACCTCCTCGGCGGGAACCACCATGGTGCCGACGCCTTCGTCGGTGACGACCTCGAGCAGCAGCGCGTGCGGCACCCGGCCGTCGAGAACGTGGGCACGCGGGACGCCACCCTCGACGGCGCGGACGCAGGCTTCCATCTTGGGGATCATGCCGGCTGACAGGGTGGGCAGGAGCAGCCGGAGCTGGTCGGTGGTCAGCTCGCTGATCAGCTCCTCGCTGGCCGGCCAGTCGGCGTATAGCCCTTCGACGTCGGTCAGGACGATCAGCTTCTCGGCCTTGAGCGCGACGGCGAGGGCAGCGGCCGCGGTGTCGGCGTTGAGGTTGTAGATCTCGCCGTCCTCACCGCGGCCGATCGTGGCCACCACGGGGATCCGCTGGGCCTCGAGCAAGGCCACGACGGTGGCCGGGTCGACCAGGGAGACGTCGCCAACCTGACCGAGGTCGACCTCCTCGCCATCGACGACGACACCGCGTCGGACCGCGGTGAACAGCTGGGCATCCTCACCGGACAGGCCGACGGCGAATGGCCCGTGGTCGTTGACCAGGTTGACCAGGTCGCGGTTGACCTGTCCGACCAGGACCATCCGGACGACCTGCATCGTCTCGGGAGTGGTGACCCGCAGGCCGCCCGCGAACGAGCTCTCGATGCCCAGCCTGGCCAGGTGCTCGTTGATCTGCGGTCCGCCGCCGTGGACGACGACCACCCGGATGCCGACGAAGCGCAGGAAGACCACGTCCTCGGCGAACGCCTTCTGCAGGGCGGGCTCGGTCATCGCGTTGCCGCCGTACTTGATCACGACGGTGCTGCCGTGGAAGCGCTCGAGCCACGGCAGTGCACCGATCAGCGCCGACGCCTTGGCAAGCGCGTGGTGGCTCCGCGCAGTGGCGGCTGCACTGGTCATGAGCTGTACGCGGAGTTCTCGTGCACGTAGTCGGCGGTCAGGTCGTTGGTCCACAGCGTCGCCGCTGCCGGGCCGGCGTGCAGGTCGACCACGATGGCGATCTCGCGCCCGGTCATGTCGACCAGCGACCGGTCCTCGCCGACCGCTCCCCCGCGGCACACCCAGACCCCGTTGATCGCCACGTCGAGCTCGTCCGCCTCGAACACCGCCGACGTGGTGCCGACGGCCGACAGCACCCGGCCCCAGTTGGCGTCCTCGCCGTGCAGGGCGCACTTGAGCAGGTTGCTGCGCGAGACGGTCCGGGCGACGTCGACGGCCTCGGACTCGGAGACCGCGCCCTGGACGGTGATCGAGATGTCCTTGCTGGCCCCTTCGGCGTCGCCGATCAGCTGCCGGGCCAGGTCGGCAGCGACCCGGCGCAAGACCTCGGTGAAGTCCTCGGGTGCCGGCCGGACGCCGGAGGCGCCGGAGGCCATCAGCAGCACCGTGTCGTTGGTGGACATGCAGCCGTCGGAATCGATGCGGTCGAAGGTGGTGGAGGTGCTCGACCGCAGCGCCTTGTCGAGGTCGGCGGGATCGACGTCGGCGTCGGTGGTGATCACCACGAGCATCGTGGCGAGGGCGGGCGCGAGCATCCCGGCGCCCTTGGCCATGCCGCCGATGGTGAAGCCGTCGCCGGAGGCGACGGCAGTCTTGGGCACCGAGTCGGTGGTCATGATGGCCAGCGCCGCCTCGGGACCGCCCGCGGGCGACAGCGCGGAGACGGCTGAGCCGACCCCGCCGAGCAGCGCCGGCATGGGCAGCCGTACGCCGATCAGCCCGGTCGAGGCCACGGCCACGTCGGTGGCGGAGCAGCCGACCAGGGCCGCCACCTCCTCGGCGGTGCGATGGGTGTCCTGGAACCCCGGCGCGCCGGTGCAGGCGTTGGCGCCGCCGGAGTTGAGCACGACGGCGTCGACCCTGCCGTCGGACACGACCTGCCGGCTCCAGACGACGGGGGCGGCCTGGACCCGGTTGCCGGTGAAGACCGCGGCCGCGGCGTGGGACGGGCCGTCGTTGACCACCAGGGCGACGTCGGGCTTGCCGGTGGACTTGAGGCCGGCCGCGACGCCCGCGGCCCGGAAGCCGGCTGCTGCGGTGACGCTCACGGCGCGACTCCACTCGTGCTCAGCCCGGCGGTCTCCTCGAGACCGAGAGCGATGTTGGCACACTGCACGGCCTGGCCCGCTGCTCCCCTGGTGAGGTTGTCGATCGCGGACACCACGATCACCCGGCCGGAGTCGACGTCGACGGTGGCCTGCAGGTGGCAGGCGTTGCTGCCCAGGGTGGCGCCGGTCTGCGGCCATCGCCCCTCGGGCAGCACGTGCACGAACGGCTCGCCGGCATAGGCCGACAGCAGGGCGCTCCTGACCGTGCCTGCGTCCGGCGAGCCGACCGGGCGGGCCGTGACGGTCGCGAGAATGCCCCGCGGCATCGGCGCGAGCACGGGCGTGAAGGACAGCGACCGGGCGCCGCTGGCCTGCTTGATCTCGGGCACGTGCTGGTGGGCGCCCACCTTGTAAGGGGTCAGCGAGCCCATCACGTCGCTCGCCATCAGGGACGCCTTGGCCGACCGCCCGGCACCGGAGGTGCCGCTGGCCGCGACCACGACGACGTCCTCGGCCTCGACGAGCCCGGCCGCGATCAGGGGAGCGAGGGCGAGGATGGTCGCCACCGCGTAGCACCCGGTCGCCGCAATCCGCCGCGACCCCCGGATGAGGTCCCGCTGACCGGGAAGCTCGGGCAGGCCGTAGACCCACGCACCGGCGTAGGGGGTGCCGTAGTAGCGCTCCCAGGCGTCGGCATCGGTCAGCCGGTGGTCGGCGCCGAGGTCGACGACCAGGGTGGACTCGGGCAGGGTCGCCGCGATGGCCGCGGACTGGCCGTGCGGCACGGCCAGGAACACGACGTCGCAGCCGTGGAGGACGCCGTTGTCCAGGCTGTCGAAGGTGCGGTCGGCGAACTGCGGCAGGTGCGGGTGCAGGTCGGTCACCGGCAGTCCGGCGGACCCGGCCGCCACCAGCGCCGTGGGCTGGAAGGCGGGATGGCCGGAGACGAGACGGAGCAGCTCGCCGCCGGCGTAACCACTCGCCCCGACGATGCCCGCGCTGATCCCCATGGCTGCCGCTCCCTTGCGCCTACCGACTGTATTCGTCATTCATACATCGGACTGCATGACGATGCAAGCCAGCCACTCGGTCAGGCGCGCAGCACGGCACCCGTCCGCTCGAGGGCCGACGCGAGGGCGGCGTCGCGGGCGACGTTCACCTCGTCGTCGGTGAGCGTCCGGTCGGCTGCGCGGAACCGGAGCGCGAATGCCAGCGAGCGGTGGCCGGCCGGCACCGGTTCGCCTGCATAGACGTCGAAGAGCCGGAGCCACTCGAGCAGCTCTCCGGCGCCCTCGGCGAGGGCTGCCTCGACGGCGGCCACCGGCACCGTGTCCTCGACGACGACGGCCACGTCGCGGCCGGCCTCAGGGAAGGACGACAGCGTCGGGGCCACGACGGGGCCGAGGTCGAGCTCGAGCAGCGACGAGAGGTCGAGCTCCATGGCGGAGCTGCGGGGCGGCAGGCCGAGGGCCGCGATGACTCGCGGGTGCAGCTCGCCGGCGTGCCCCACCACCTTTCCGGCGAGCATCAGCGCAGCGCACCGGCCAGGGTGGAACGGCGCGTGTCGGGCGGCGATCGCCTCGAGGGGTGCTCGTACGGTCTCGGCAACGAGCCGCGCGCTCTGCACGGCCTCTGCCCAGGCAGGCGGCCGGCCGTCACCCCACCAGCCGGCTGCTTGGCTGCCCGGGGCCGGCACGAGAGCCGCGGCCAGGTGCAGCGTCTGCCGCGGCAGCACCGCGTCGACCTGGGCGATCACCTCGTCGCTCGGCCGCGCGCCGACCGGGACGACGGGTGGCAGATGCCCAGTGGGGGGGCCGAAGACCAGGCCTGACTCGAAGACGGCCGCGTCCTTGGCTCCCCGGCCGACGTTGCGCAGCAGCGCAGCCAGCAGCCCGGGCAGGAGGGTCGTACGCAGCAGCGGCTCGTCCTCGGAGATCGGGTTGACCAGCCGGGAGGCGGCCCGCCGGGGATCGTCCGCCGGCAGGCCCAGCGCGTCCAGCGCCTCGGACCCGACGAACGGGTAGGACAGCGCCTCCACGAACCCCGCGTCGGCCAAGGCAGTGCCGACGGCCCGCCGCAACCGCTGGGACCGGGTCAGTCCGCGGCCGGCGACGGCGCGCGGCAGTTGCGGCGGCACCGTGTCGTAGCCCTCGAGCCTGATGACCTCCTCGGCCAGGTCGGCCGCCTGTGAGAGGTCGGGACGCCAGCTCGGGGGGGTCACCGAGAGCAGCCCCTCCCGTGCGTCCTCGACGGTGCAGCCGACGTCGACCAGCCGGCCGCGGACCACCGAGCCCGGGTAGGGGCGCCCCGCGAGCCGCCCCGGATAGTCCGGGTCGAGCAGGATCGAGCCGCCAGGCGCCCGGTTGTCGACGTCGGTCGCGCCCGGGTCGGCGGTGGCGCCCGCGAGGCGGACGAGCAGCTGAACGGCCACCTCAGCGGCGGCAGGCGCCAGGGCATGGTCGACGCCCCGCTCGAACCGGCGGGCCGCCTCGCTGGGCAGCTTGTGCCGGCGAGCTGTACGAGCCACCGTCACGGCGGAGAAGTGGGCCGACTCGAGCACGATCGAGGTCGTGGTCGCCGAGCACTCGGCCCGTCGCCCGCCCATCACACCGGCCAGCGCCACCGCCCCCTGCTCGTCGCAGATCAGCAGCTCTGCGTCGTCGAGCACCCGTTCGACACCGTCGAGCGTCGTCAGCCGCTCCCCCGGCTCGGCCCGGCGGACGGTGATCGGGCCGCTGAGCTGGTCACGGTCGAAGGCGTGCAGCGGCTGGCCCAGGTCGAGCATCACGTGATTGGTGACGTCGACGACCAGGGACACCGGGCGCATCCCCGCGAGGATCAG
>JAWWOL010000396.1:0-15871 GCA_033851695.1 Frankiales bacterium | reverse complement strand
CCCAAGGGCAACCCGCCTGGCCCGTACTGGCTGGCGAACTGGGGTACGGGCGTCAGCAGCGTGAGCTGAGCTGACCGGCTCCGCCACGGGCGGCCTCCACCCGGAGGCCGCCCCGTGGCAGGCGTCCGGTCGTCGGGGGACCGGACTACTTGATCGAGCCGGCGGTGAGGCCGCTGACGACCTTGCGCTCGATCAACGCGAACAACACGATCACCGGCAGGGTGGCGATGACCGAGCCGGCGAACAAGTGCTGCCAGTCCACCTGGTACTGGCCGATGAAGGAGTTCAGCGCCACGGTCAGCGGCTGCTAGCCCGGGCTCGTGGTCAGGGTCAGTGCGACGATGAACTCGTTCCAGGCGGCGATGAAGGTGAAGATCAGCGCCGTCACCACCCCGGGCATGGCGAGCGGGAGGGTGACCCTGCACAGCGTCCCGAACTGGCCGAGACCGTCGACCAGCGCGGCCTCCTCGAGCTCGCGCGGGATGGAGCCGAAGTAGGCGTTGAGGATCCAGGTCGCGAACGCGAGGTTGAAGCCGGCGTTCACCAGGATCAGCGCCCAGATCGAGTCGAGCAGGTGCAGCGCGAAGAACTCACGGTAGATGCCGACCAGCAGTGACGTCGGCTGGAACATCTGAGTCACCAGCACCAGGAGCAGGAACACCGTACGGCCACGGAACCTCTTGCGCGCCGTGTAGTAGGCGGCGGGAAGCGCAACGAGGAGCACCAGCAGGGTCGAACCGCCGGCGACCATCAGCGTGACGTTGAGGTTGTGCCCCAGCCCCGCCGACCAGAACGAGGTGAAGTTGCCCCAGTCGAAATGGTGCGGCAGGTAGTTGTGGTCGAGCAGCTCAGCCGGCGGCCGCAGGGCGGTCACGATCATCTCGAGGTAGGGCAGGATGAACAGGAGCGCGATGACGTACGCCGTGACCGCGATCGCCGTCTTGCGCAGTCCTGCCTTGCGCCGGCGACGCCGAACGCCTGCAGCTATCGGGACCGCGGCCATCTAGTCCACCTCCGTGTTCCAGCGGGCGACGCGGAGGAAGAGGCCGACCACGACGATGACGATGCCGAAGTTGACCACCGACAACGCGGCCGACTCGCCGATGTCGGAGCCCTTGAGGATGTACATGAAGACCGTCGTGGTGGCCGTGTCGTAGCCAGGCTGCCCGTGGGTCATGGCCCAGATGATCGGGAACGAGTTGAAGACGTTCATCACGTTGATCAGGGCCGCGACGGTCAACGCCGGCCTCAGCAGCGGCAGCGTGATCGAGACGTAGGTCCGGAGGGTGCCGGCGCCGTCGACCTTGGCGGCCTCGTAGACCTCCGAGGGCACAGCGCTGAGCCCGGCGAGGAGGGCGTAGGTGGTGAACGGCAGCGACACGAAGACGGCGACCGCGATCAGCCAGGGCATCGCCGTCGCGGCCTTGCCCAGGTGGTCGGCGGAGGCGCTGCCCAGCTGGTCGAGCAGTCCCAGGTCGCGGAGGACCAGGTTGATCGCACCGTTGTTCGGGTCGAGCATCCACTTGAAGACGATGGAGGTCATCAGCACCGACGCGGCCCAGGGTGCGATCAGCGCCCACCGGGCCAGCCGGCGGAGCGGGAACTCCTGGTTGTACAGCTGCGCCAGACCGAGTGAGATCACCAAGGTCAAGGCCACCACGGCGACGACCCACACGACCGTACGCCACAGGATCGCCGTGATGTCCGGCTCGTTGAACAGGTTCTGGAAGTTGGCCCAACCCGCCGAGCCGCCGACGATCCCGTACGAGCTGATCCGCAGGAACGCCGACTGCACCATCGTGACGACCGGCCAGATGACCGCGAAGGCGATCAGGAGGACGGCCGGCCCCACCCAGAGCAGTGGGGTGAGCCGTCGCCCGAGGACCTGCCGTCGAGTGCGCTTCCGCCTTGGTGGACCGGACGCGGTGTCCGGGGGCACAACCACTGCGGTGCTTGACATCTCATCCTCCTGGCATCGGCCCCCTGCACAGAAAAGCCACGGCCCGCGGTGCCGTCAAGGGCGACACCGCGGGCCGGGCGAACGGCTACTTCTTTGTCGCGGTCGCCTGGATCTGCCCCAGCACCTTGGCCGGGTCTCCCGTCAGTGCGGTGCCGATGATCTGCTTGATCTGCGCGCTCACCGGGGTCCACGCCGGGTCGGTGAACGGGTAGAACGTGGCGGTGGGCAACGCGGTGAGGAACGGCTTGAGGTTGGCGTCGCTCTGCAGCGCTGCGGTGGCGGAGGTGGTCACCGGCAGCAGGGAGTACTCCAGGTCGAACTTCGTCTGGTTGGTGTCGCTGTAGGTGAAGTCCAGGAACTTCTTGATCGCGTCCTTGTGGCCGGACTTGTTGAAGGCCATCAGGAAGTCGGCAACACCCAGGGTGGTCGTGAGCGGGCCGGTCTTGCCGGCGACCGCCGCGACCCCGAAGTTGAGCTTGGCGTTGGTCGACTTGATGATCGGCAGCAGGGCCGGCGAGCCGTTGATCATGCCGATCTGGCCGGAGGCGAACTGCTTCCACAGGTCGGTGCGGTTCTTGTTGGCCGGGTTGGGCTCGGTGTCGCCGGCCTTGACCAGGCTCTGCAGCCAGCTGAAGGTCGCGACGTTGGCCGGGCTGTTGATGGTCCACTTGCCGGAGGCATCGGTGTAGCCGCCGCCGTTGCCGAGCTCCCAGAGCATGGTCTCCGCCTGGGCCTCCTCCGAGCCCAGCGGCAGGCCGAACCCGATCTTGCCCTTGGCCTTCACCGCGTCTGCGGCCGTCTTGATCTGGTCCCAGGTGGTGGGGGCCGTGGGGACGAGGTCCTTGTTGTAGAACAGGGCCCGGGCGCTGGACACGAACGGGATGCCGTACGCCGTGCCGTCGACGATGCCCTTGTCCGCGAACGGCTTGAGCAGGTTCTGCTGCGTCGCCGGCGAGAGCACGTCACTGACCGGGTAGAGGAGCTTGTCCTTGACGAAGCCCGCGTAGTCGCCGCCGACGTAGACGTCCGGCTGCTGGCCGTTCTGGACCATCGTCGCGACCTTGGTGGCCAGGTCGTTCCAGTTGATCACGGTCGTCTCGACCTTGATGTTCGGGTTGGCCTTGGTGAAGTCGTCCGTGACGGTCTTCCAGTAGGTGGCGCTCGCGTCGGCGGGGCCGCTGCCGTAGTCGGGAGCCACCAGCTTGAGGGTGACCGGGCTGCCGCCGGCGGCCGCGCCACTGCTGGCGGCTCCGCTCGTTGCCGTTCCGCCGGAAGCGGTTCCGGCCGGGGAGCTGCTGCCGGTCCCGCAGGCGGTGAGGACGAGCAGGGCACTCGCGGCGGTGGCGCCCGCAACAAACCGATTCATGAAATCTCCTGTAGTTGTGGGAGTTGGCCTCAACCTGCGAGGTCAGAAACCCCGCGGAAGCCGCACGACGACGGCGCGGCCGTCGCGTACCGTCCTCTGCTGGCTGACCCTAGTGGCAATGACTGGTCTAGTCCAGTTGTCCGGTGGGTCTATACCAATTTTCTTCCAAACCTTGCGCCGGGCTTGACGTGATGTTGCCGAGACGAGCGCCTTCCGTGTCCTGGGCGTTACTTTTCGGCGTCGAGCCCTCGCGCTTTCGCTCCCGCTTGGTCAGCCGTTTGCCCCGTGGCCTGCCCCTCAGCCGGCGCCAGTCGGCGGTGAACGCTGGCAGCGGGCGCATGTCCGTCAGGTACATCCCGTACCACCAATCCGAAAGCCCCCGTCAGAGCAGCGCAAGCGCGTCCAGGGTCAGGAACGGCGGGAGTGCAGGGCTCAGCGCCACCTCGCGGAAGACGCCCGCCGCTGCCCGTACGAGATCGGCGTCGGCGCCGGAAGCCATGAGCGCATCGACCTCCTCGGCCAGCAGCGCCTCCACCAGCTCCACCGTCGCCGGGGTCTCCCCGTCCAGCAGCACGCCGTGGTGCACCCACTGCCACACCTGACACCGCGAGACCTCAGCGGTCGCCACGTCCTCCATCAGGTCGTTGACGGCCGCGGCTCCCCGGCCACCCAGCCAGGCCGTCAGGTAGGCAAGGCCGACGGCGACGTTGTCCCGCAGGCCGCCCAGGGTGATCGAGGCTCCGGGGACCGCCGTGTCCAGCAGCGCAGAGGCGCCCTCCGTCACCTCCGGCAGCACGTCCCGCTGGTCCACCCGCCCGCCGAGCGCCGCGTCGAAGACCTCGAGCGCGATGGGTACGAGGTCGGGGTGCGCGACCCAGGTCCCGTCGTAGCCGAGGCCGGCCTCACGTTGCTTGTCCGCCCGGACCTTGGCCAGCGCCACGGCGGTCACCTCGGGCTTGCGCCGGTTGGGGATGAACGCCGCCATGCCGCCGATCGCCTGCGCCCCGCGGGAGTGACAGACCGCAACCAGGCGGGACGCGTACGCGGACATGAACGGCACGGCCATCGTCACCGCCGACCGGTCGGGCAGGATGTGCTCCGGGTCGTCACCGAGGGTCTTGATCACGCTGAACAGGTAGTCCCAGCGGCCGGCGTTGAGCGCGACGGGCCGCTCCCGCAGCGCGTAGAGGACGTCATCCATCTGCAGCGACAGTGGCAGGGTCTCGATCAGCACGGTGACCGGCGTCGAGGCGGGCGCGACACCGACCGCAGCCTCGACGTCGAGCAGGACCGCGTGCCACCAGGCCGCCTCGGCCGCGTCCTCGAGCTTGGGCAGGTAGAGGCCCATCCCCCGACCGCGGTCGCGCAGGGCCACCGCCGTGTGGGTCGCGACCGCGGCGATGTCCAGCAACGGGCCGACCGCCGGGGCGCCGTCGACCAGCACCCGCGGTTCCGGCAGGTGCAGGCCGCGGGGGCGTACGACGAGCACGGCCGCGTCCTCGCCGGGGGTCACGACGGTGCCGTCAGGCTTGGTACGGGACAAGGTCCCAGCGGCGGCGTCGCGCAGAGCGGCGTACCCGCCGTTGATGTTGGCCCAGGTCGGGCTGAGCGCGTCCTCGAGGTCGGCCATGAACACCCGCGCACCACAGGTCAGGGCGTTCACCATCATCACCGGCTCAGCCGGCCCGGTGATCTCACATCGCCTGTCCTGCAGCCACTCCGGCCGCTCCGCGACCCGCCAGTCGCCCGGGACCCGCCGGCCGGTCCCGACCAGTCGGTCACGCGGTACGGGCCGCGACGCCCGCTCGGCCCGAGCGGACAGCAGCGCCTTGTGCGCGGGACCGTGCGCCCGGTGCAGCGCCAGCGCGAGGCTCAGCACGTCGTCGGTCAGCGATCCGGCAGGGTCTCCTGCCAGCAGCTGGATAGCGTCCATCAGGCGTTGCTCCCACTCGATAGGCTGATCCGGACGACCGGAGGAGGACCATCATGGCGGGCCGCGAGTCGCTGGGACCAGCACGCCGTCATGAGCTCCTCGCTCCACTGGTCGCCGTGGACGCCCGGCTGGCCGCCACCCGGCCCGGTCGCACGCCCCGCCAGCCGGCGCACACCTGCTACGTCCCCGCGCACCGGCTGAGGGCTCACGAGAGCCGCGAGTGGGGCGACGCGGCACTCGCCCTGCTGGCCCGCCATGCGCCGGATTCTGCCGTGCTGGCCGGGATTCTCGGCCGGGAGCTGCCCGAGCACACCTACGACGACGTCGTACGGATCCTGCGCGAGCGCCCGGTCGCCGACCTGCGGGTCGACCTCGAGGACGGCTACGGCATCCGCCCTGACGACGTCGAGGACGTCGAGGTCGCCCGTTGCCTCAGCCTGCTGTCCGAGGACCCGCCGGTCTCCTACGGAGTCCGGGTGAAGTCGCTCGAGGGGCGCACGGCCGAGCGGTCGCTGCGCACGCTCGACCTGTGGCTGACCGGCCTGCATGACGCCGGCCTGCGCCCCGGCATCGTCACCCTGCCCAAGGTCTCCGCTCCCGAGCAGGTCACCGTCGCGGTCGACGCGCTCACGCAGCTCGAGGCGGCGCTCGGCAGCGCGCCGGCCGCCCTCGAGCTGCAGATCGAAACCGCCGAGGGGGTCCTCGACAGCACCGGGCGCACGACCGTCCCGCTGCTCATCGCTGCCGGCCGGGGTCGGGTGACCGGGCTGCACTTCGGCACCTACGACTTCACGGCCGGCCTCGGGGTCTCGCCACAGGACCAACGCATCGATGCCCCGATTGCCGACGCGGCAAAGGATCTGCTGCAGCTGGCGGCCGCCGGCACCGGGGTCGGCGTCAGTGACGGGTCGAGCAACATCCTGCCGATCGGTGACGGGGTCGCCCACGCCTGGCGCACCCACGCCCGGCTGGTCGACCGCGCCCTGGCCCGCGGGCTGTGGCAGGGCTGGGACCTGCACCCAGGGCAGCTGGTCAGCCGATGGGCCGCGACGTCGGCGTTCCTGCGCACCCGGCTGCCCGAGGTCACGGCGAGGCTGCGCAGCACGACGCCGCACATCAGCGAGGAGCCGGCCACCCGGGCGATGCTGGAGGCGCTGGTGCGCAGGGCAGGCGACCTGGGGATCGTGGCGGGTCCGCACTAGCCCCGGCCGACCGTGCCCTCGATCAACCCGAACGGGCGGTCGAGCACGACGAAGATCTCGTTGTCGTTGGTCCGGCCGAACGGCGCGAAGTCGACCGTGACGTGGTGCCGGTTGGGCAGCGAGAGCCGGACCTGGCCGATCTCGGAAACCTCGGCCAGGGCAGCGTCCCCCATCTGGTACAGCGTCTGCTGCACGGCCTTGGAGTAGTTCTCCGCGAAGACCCGCTCGAAGGCAGCCTGAACCCGCCGGCGCGCAGCCGCGTACGAGACCGGCTCGCTGCGCCAGGTCCACGACGCGGCTACGGACGTGGCCATGATCCGGTCGTCCGTCGGCTTGAGAACGGTGTAGTCGTCGGTCAGGAACCCTTGGTACTCGGACTGCGTCGTCTTCAGCAGCAACAGCTCGTCGAGGCCGCTGGTGACGACAGCGGGTTCACCGCGCGACAGCGAGACGGTCGCGGTTCCGACGCCGGCGGCGCCCCGGAAGGCGTGCGGGTGGTCCGTGCCGCCGGGCGCAAGACGAGACCAGGAGTGCTCGACGACCGACAGGTTGGCCCGGGTGCAGGCGGGGACGACGTCCAGGATCCGGCTCAGCACGGCGATGCCGTAGCGCTCGACGTCGACCAGCGACGTGTCCTGGGCGACGACGTAGGCGGTGCTGCGCATGGTGTCGGTCGGCAGCGAGGTCGAGTTGTCGCCCTCCAGGAAGGCGGCCGAGAAGTCGCCCTCGAGCCACACCCGTACGGTGAGGTCGTGCACGGTGTGCACGTCGCCGTCGCGGACCACCTTGACCAGCCGCACCCCGTCCTTGCCATAGCTGTGCCGGATCAGCTCGCTCACATCAGCTCCCGCGGTAGGTCGTGTAGCCGAACGGCGACAACAGCAGTGGTACGTGCAGGCGTGCCGCGGCGTCGGACACCATGAACTCCACGGTCACCGACGGCAGCCATGCATCGGGGCCGTGCACCGTCGAGGTGTCGAAGAGCAGCCGGTAGCGACCCGTCACGTATTCAGCAGCCGGCACCAGATCCGCTGCCCTGCCGTCAGCGTCGGTCACCGACCGGCCGACCTCGCGCCAGCCGACGGCGGCGAGCCGCTGCACCAGCACCGGGACGCCGGCCGCCGGCCGCCCGGCAGCCGTGTCGAGGACATGCGTCGAAAGCCCCATCAGCCCGGCCCGTCCAGGAGCCTGCCGAGGCGTAGCGCGGTGATCTCCGCCTGCTGCTCAGCGGCAACGGCGAGCTCGTCGGTGGGCGCATTGCCCAAGCGCGAACGCAGGATCGTGAACAGCTCGTCCGCGGGACGCCCGGAGGCCCTCACCACGTAGGTCATGCCGAACTTCTCCTCGTACGCAAGGTTTCCGGCCGCGATCTCCGCCAGCACGGCCTCGTCGGCCCCGGCGGTCGCCGACTGCTCTCGGCGCTCCTGGGAGCCGGCCGCGGTGCGGTCGCCGATCCGCGGATGGGCCGCCAGCGCCTCGCGCCAGTCGTCCGGCCCGACGGCGGACCACGCGTCGCTGGCTGCCTCGAGCAGGCCGCCGGTCCAGGGCCGGGCCGCCACCACGGCCTCGACCCAGGCCCGGGAACCGCAGGCTTGAAGCAGGACCTGACGCAGCGCGCCCAGCGGCAGCGCCAGCAGCCAGGACAGCGCCAGCTCCCGCCGACCGGCCGCCGTGAGGCTGCCGAGCACGCGCAGCCGGGAGACGCCGCCATCGGGGTGGACGGAGAGCCGGACCCACCGCGCCGTCCGCGACTCGGCGACGACCAGGTCGTGCGCCTGGTCAGGCTGGAGCCGCACCCCGGTCAGCAATGGCTGCCAGGGACCGTCGGCGGATGGCCCGGTCTCCAGATCGCAGGAAGCCGGGGCGTTGCCACGGAACAGCCGGGTGTCGACGACGACGCGGCGGATCGAGCCCTCGCCGGCCAGCCGGACCAGCGCCCAGTCGTAGCCGGGTCCGCGACGGCGCCGGGTCTCCCACCCCTCGGCCATCACGCGGGACTCCCCGGGCGCGATGAGGTTGGTACGCCGGCCGAAGTGCATGTCGCTGCACGCCACCACCTCTCCGCCGAGCTGGGCCGCAGCAAGGTCGACGGTCAGCCCGTCCAGGTCGGCCGGGTCAGGCAGCGCGACGCCGTGCAGCCGCAGCCTTGCCACGCCGCCGTCCGGGCGGATGGTCAGCCGGACGTGGGTGACGCGTACGGCTTCCTCGAGCGGCAGGACGTGCACCCGGTCCGGGGAGAGCGCCACGTCCGCCAGCAGCGGCGTCCACTCTGCGCCGAGAACCTCGGCTGGGCTTGGGTTTCCGGGCACGCTGGCACCGTCGAGCATCGCGCTGGCCGGCTGGTTGCCGTTGAAGAACGACGTGTCGATCACCGCGAGCCGGACGACACCCGCTGCCCCGAGTCGGACGACAACCCAGTCGTCCGCACGACCGTCCCGGCGGCGGCTGCTCTCCCAGCCGTCCATCCACTGGCCGTTCTCGTCGAACGTTCCCTTGCGCGACACGGGTGCGGCCGCGTGCAGCAGCCGCCGGGCCGAGCCGAAGAAGTCGTCGCTGCAGGCCACCACGGTGCCGCCGAAGCGCTCGGCGGCCAGGTCAGGCAGGTCGAGGAGCTCACTCACCTGACCAGCTCCCCGCGCCTCAGCAGCACTCCGTTCGGCTCGCCGCCGATGTCGACAGCGCGGCCACGGACGTAGGTCGTGTGCACCACACCGCGCAGCGTACGGCCGTGCCAGGGCGAGATGGCGTGCCGTTGCGCGAGCGCGGACGCGTCGACGACGAAGGATGCGGCCGGGTCCCAGACCACCAGGTCGGCGTCGTTGCCCACGGCGATCGAGCCCTTGCCGGCGAGACCGGCCATCGCGGCGGGACGCTGTGACTGCCAGCGGGCCACGTCCAGCAGGCCGTAGCCGCGGCTCGAGGCCTCGGTCCAGACCACGGCCATCGCCGTCTGCAGGCCGGCGATGCCACCCCAGGCGGCACCGAAGTCGCCGGTGTCCAGCGCTTTGGCAGCCGGCGGCGCCGGAGAATGGTCAGAGGCGACGAAGTCGATCCTCCCGTCGCCGAGCGCTGCCCAGAGCAGCTCCCGGTTGACCCGACCGCGGATCGGTGGCGCGCACTTGGTCTGCGTCGCCCCGTCCGGGATGTCCTCTGCGGTAAGGGAAAGGTAGTGCGGGCAGGTCTCGACGCTGAGCCGCAGGCCCTCTGCCCTTGCCCGGTCGGTGACCGCCAACGCGTCGGCGGAGGACAGGTGCAGGATGTGCGCCCGGCCGCCGGTCACGCGCAGCGAGGCCAGCACCATCTCGACCGCCACGACCTCGGCGGAGTCGGGGCGAGAGGCGAGGTAGCCGGCGTAGGAACGACCGTCCGGCTGGGGCGCGGCCTCCAGCGGTCCCGGTGCCTCGGCGTGCACCAGCACCGGCAGGTCGCCGGCGGCCGTGAGAGCGGCGGTCAGACCGACGGCGTCCACCCAGCCGTACTCGTCGACCCCGGACGGGACGAGGAACACCTTGAAACCGCAAACTCCAGCCTCCGCAAGGGAAGTCACCGCCGAGGTGTCCGACGACGTCACCCCGCCCCAGAACGCCACGTCGACGTGCACGGCCCCTGCGGCCGCGGCCCGCTTGAGCTCCAGTGCGGAGACGGTGGTCGTCGGCGGCACCGAGTTGAGCGGCATGTCGACCAGCGTGGTCACCCCACCGGACGCGGCGGCACGGGTCGCCGTGGCAAAGCCCTCCCACTCGGTACGGCCGGGCTCGTTGACATGGACGTGGGTGTCGACGAGGCCCGGCGAGACGGTGAGGGAACCGACGTCGACGACACCCGCCTGCGCCTCGTCGTGGCGGAGCACTGCGGCGATCCGGCCGTCGTCGATCACCAGGGTCGCCGGGCGGACCGCGTCGGGGAACACGACGGCCGTCGACCGCAGGGACCAGGTCACAGCACCGACCCGGCGGCCAGATGCTCGGCCCGTACGGGCAGGTGGGTCAGGGCGAGCCCGGTCGCCGCGCGCATCGCGGCCATCACCGCGGCCGGTGAGGAAACCGTGGGCGCCTCACCGACGCCCTTGGCGCCGAAGGGTGCCTCCGGCTCCGGCTCCTCGACCAGCTCGACCATGAGCATGGGCAGGTCGACGGCGTTGGGGATGAGGTATTCCGAGAAGGTCGGGTGGGTGACGAAGCCCCCCTCGAGCGCCAGCTCCTCGGTCAGCGCGAAGCCGACACCCTGAGCCGTGCCGCCCTCGAGCTGGCCGAGGACGGACAACGGGTTGAGCGCCTTCCCGACGTCCTGCACGGTGGCGAGCTGCACGACTCGTACCGTACCCAGGTCGAGGTCGACGTCGACGACCGCACGGTGGATCACGAAGGACCACGCCACGTGCGCATCCCCCTGGCCCCGCGCGTCCAGGGCCGAGGTCTTCCGGTGCCGGAAGGTCCGCTCGGCCTTGACGGTGGCACCAGCGAGAGCCTCGGGCAGCGGTACGTGCACCCCCTCGCCGACCACCACCCCCTGGCGCAGCAGCAGGCCGGCGGCCGGCACCCCCGCCGCCTCGGCCACCTGGGCGACCAGCTGGTGGGCAACGGCCGTGCAGGCGAGCTGGACGGCGCCGCCGGAGACCCAGGTCTGCCGCGAGGCACTCGTCGACCCGGCCGGCCCGATCAGCGTGTCGGGGTCCAGCACGACCACGTCCTCGACCCCCAGCTCGGTTCGGACGATCTGTTCCACGACGGTGACGAAGCCCTGACCGACCTCGGCACACGCGGTGTGCACCACCGCCCTGGTACGGCCTCCGACCACCTCCAGCAGGACGGACGCTGTCGACGGATCGTCGAACCCCTCGGAGAACGCGAGGTTCTTGAAGCCGAGCCCGTAGCCGACGCCACGGTGCACGCGGGCCGGGTCGGCGGCCGGACCACCGGGCAGGTCCTCGACCGAGCCGGCCCACGGCTCCGGCAGCGGCATGGTGGCGACGGTGTCGATGAGCCGGCGCAGCGGGGCGGCACTGTGCACGACCTGGCCGGTGGCGAGGGTGTCTCCCGTGGCCAGCACGTTGCGCCTGCGGAGCTCCAGCGGGTCAAGGCCCACCGCAGCCGCCAGCAGGTCCATCTGTGCCTCGTACGCCGCGCAGACCTGCACGGCCCCGAACCCGCGCATCGCACCGGAGGGCGGGTTGTTCGTGCGGACACCGCAGGCGTCGACGCTGACGTTGGGGATGACGTAGGGGCCGGCCGCCATCGTCGCGGCGTTGCCGGTCACCGGGCCGGTGGTGCTGGCGTAGGCCCCGCCGTCGAGCAGGATCCGCGCCCGCTGGCTCACCAGCCGGCCGTCCCGGTCGGCGCTGGTCCGGTAGTGCAGCCGCATGGCATGGCGGTGCACGTGGCCGAGGAAGGACTCCTCCCGGCTGTAGACCATCTTCACCGGCCGCCCGGTCACCAGCGCCAGCAGGCAGACGTGCACCTGCAGGCTCATGTCCTCGCGGCCACCGAAAGCGCCGCCCACGCCGCCGAGGGTGATGGTGACCTGCTCGGGCGCGAGGCCGAGGCAGGCCGCGATCTGGCCGCGGTCGGCGTGCAGGTCCTGCGTCGCCACGCGCAGCCGTACACCGCCCGTGCCGTCGGGCATGGCGATCGCGGCCTCGGTGCCCAGGAACGCCTGGTCCTGCGTGCCGACGACGTAGGTCTCCTCGACCACGACCTCGCCCTCGGCCGACGGATCGCCCTTCTCGATGACCACCCGGCGGAACAGGTTGCCGTCAGGGTGCAGGGCTGGCCCGCCGAGCGCCTCCTCGGTGTCCACGACGACCGGCAGCCGGTCCCACACCACCGCGACCGCGGCGCAGCCGGCGCGGGCGGCAGCAGCTGTGGCCGCGGCCACCGCCACCACCGGCTCGCCGTGGAACCGCGCCACGTCCGAGACGAACACCGGTTGGTCGGGGTGGTCGAGACCGTACGTCGCCAGCCCCGGCACGTCCGCAGCGGACAGGACGGCGACCACGCCGGGCACGGCACGGGCCGGAGCCAGGTCGAGGGAGACCAGCCGGGCGTGCGGGTAGGGGCAACGCAGGACGGCGCCCCAGAGCATGCCCGGCTCGCTCAGGTCACCCGCAAAGAGGAACTCACCGGTCGCCTTGGCCATCCCGTCCGGCCGGGGCGTGCTGGCCCCGACGCCGCGGGTCATCGTGACGTCCGGCCGCGGGCTGCCGAGAGCACCGCCTCCACGATCCGGCCGTAGCCGGTGCAACGGCACAGGTTGCCCGCCAGGCCCCGCCGCACCTCGTCCTCGGTCGGGTCCGGGTGACGTTCGAGCAGGTCGGTCGCGGCCACCACCATGCCGGGGATGCAGAACCCGCACTGCACCCCACCGCCCTCGACCAGCGCGCGTTGCACGTCCGACGGCGCGTCCGGGCTGCCGAGGCCGGAGGTGGTGACGACCGGCTCGGTGACGTCAGCGGCCAGCACCGTGCAGGCGGTGACCAGGACTCCGCCGAGCAGCACGGAGCAGGACCCGCACCGCCCTTCGTAGCAGGCGTCCTTGGTCGCGGTGAGGCCCAGGTGGTGTCGCAGGACGTCCGCCAGGTTGGCGGTGTCCGGCGCGTCGAGGACCTCGTACGGGACACCGTCGACGGTCAGCGAGAGGCTCACACGGCACCGCGCGCAGGCTCGCCGAGCGCACGCATGAGGGCGCGCCCGGCCAGGACACCGGCCAGGTGCCGACGGTGGTCGGCTCCCACCCGGTAGGTGGTCCTGGCCACCACCGAGCTCCTTGCCGCCCGCCCGAACTCGCGGCACAGCTCGGGACCCACGACCGGTTCCGACCAGTCGAGCGCGTCGGTCAGCAGCGCCTCTGCAGCCAGCGCCCGGATCGGGGCACGGGCCACCGACCCGATCACGCAGCGGACCGTACGCCGGGTCACGTCGATGACCAGGGCGCAGGTGGCCGAGGCCTCGGCCGCCGTGGCCCGCTCCGCCACCCGGAGCCAGACCTGGGGGCCGGTCGGCACCCTCACCACGATCGAGCGCAGCACGTCGGCGGGACCGCGCCGGTCGCGGTCCAGCCAGTCCTCGATCACCACCCCGCGCGCACCGGTCGCCGAGACGACGTCGAGCCGGGCACCGAGCGCCACCAGCGCAGCGACGGCGTCGCCGTTCCATCGTGCCGAACCGACTCCCCCACCGATGGTGCCGGTGTTGCGCTGGGCCGGCGTGCCGAGGCGGCCGGCCAGGTCGGACAGCATCGGTAACCCGGCCAGCTCCGGCGGCCGGGCCACCAGCTGCGCATACGTCGTCATCGCGCCGATCCGTACGCTGTCCCCACCGACCGTGATGCCGTGCAGGTCGCTGGCGTGACGGAGGCTGACGAAGCCGCCGGGGGTCCGACGACGCCCATTGACGGCCACCATGAGATCCGTGCCGCCGGCCAGCAGGACCAGGTCGTCCCCACGCGCCATCGCCTCGCCCGCTTCTGCGGCGCTCGACGGCCGAACGAGGGACAAGGCGCTCCAGATCGCTTGTTCCGCAGGCATTGATTGGCTGCGGGTGGAACACCATGTCTGCCGCCTGACGAGCATGTCAAGCCCCGCCGGTCGGCTCGGCCAAAAGCAGCGAAACAGTAACGTCCGCGAAATGCGCCGACGTTAGCGTCCTGGCATGGACCTCGCCGTCACCGCCGCCGAGCGCTCGGCGGCAACGTCGGTCCCTATGGGCACCCTGGACAACCGGCCGAGCACCTGAGCCTCGCCTGGCGTAGCCTGGTCGCCGAGATGCCTGAACCCCCTGAGACCACCGCGCGCCTGGCGGGCTGAGTGCTCGCCGAGGTCTGGCCGTTCGTACGCGCCTGCCGCGCGGACGGGCAGCCCGTCGCCCTGGCCCGGGTCGTCTCGCGTACGGGCACCACCGGCCGGCCACTCGGGGCGGCCATGGCGGTGGCCGCCGACGGGAGCTGGGCTGGCTCGGTCGCAGGCGGTTGCGTCGACGGCGACGTGCTCACCCACGCCTCAGCGGTGCTGCACGGAGCGCCGGCCACACTGGTCCGCTGCGACCTGGGGCCCGACGCCCGCCCGGCCTGGGAGTCAGGACCGGCGTGCACCGGCTCGGTGGGCGTCCTGGTCAGCCCGCTGTTCGACGAGATCGTCTGCGCTGCAGTCGATCTCGTGCTCGCCTCGCCGCCGACGGAGATCAATCCACGCCCCTTGACGTTGCACACCAGCCTCGAGCCGCCGTACGAGACCGGCCTCGCCCCGCATCCGGACGGCGTAGTCATGGTCGACACGGTCCGGGCGGCCCCACGCCTGGTCCTCGTCGGCGCGACCGACATCGCCGTGTCGCTGTCCGCCTTCGCCGCGGCGGCGGGCTTTCGCGTGGTCGTGCTCGAACCGCGACCCGCGTATGCGCAGGAGCACCGGGTGCCGGACGCGGCCCTCGTACGGGCGTGGCCCTCGGACTGGCTCGGGGGGCATCCGCTCGGCCCTGACGACTCGCTGGTCGCCCTGACCCACGAGCCGAGGTTGGACGACGCAGCGCTGGTGCAGGCGCTGCGCAGCCGCTGCGGCTACGTCGCCGCGATCGGGAGCCGGGCCACCCACAGGGAGCGACTGACCCGGCTCGCCCACATCCCGGGGGCCGAGCTGATCCGCGGCCCTGCCGGGCTCGACCTCGGTGGCGCATCCTCGGCGCAGACCGCGCTGTCCATGCTGGCTGAGGTCGTGGCCGCGCGCAACGGGCGCGAGGGCGGTCCTCTGGTGCGCTCCCCGGGGCGGGTGCACGCCTGGTGAGCGTGACCGCAGTCGTCCTCGCCGCCGGAGCGGCGCGCCGCCTGGGCCGCCCCAAGCAGCTGGAGCAGGTCGGCGGCCTGCCCCTGCTGGCGCGTGCCATGTCGGCTGCCGCTCCGGCCGAGAACTGCCTGGTAATGCTGGGTTCTGGCGCTGCCCTCATCCGTCCGACCGTCCAGCAGCACCTGCCGACCGCCCGGATCTCCGTGGTCGGGGACTGGCAGCGGGGGATGGGGCGCGTCCTGGCCACGGCCGTCTCGGAGCTGCCCTCGAGGACAGAGGCGATCATCGTCCTGCTGGCCGACCAGCCCTTTGTCAGCGCAGCCGCTGTCGGTCTGCTGATCGACACCTGGCGGGTGACCGGCGAGCCGTGGCTGTGTGCCGGCTACGACGGGCGAAAGGGCCACCCGCACCTGTTCGACGCCACCTGGTTCCCTGCACTGGCGACCCTGGACGGGGACGACGGCGCACGGGCGGTGACCGGAGACCACCGGCCGTACGTCGTCGAGGTGCCCGGTGACGATCGGGATATCGACGACGAATCCGACCTTCTCGGCACAGTTCTGCTTACGGGCAGACACCCGGCTGATGTCACAGGGGCGCGTGTTAACCGGTCGGCAACGGAGAGCAACTCCGGCGAAAC
>JAWWOL010000393.1:0-6583 GCA_033851695.1 Frankiales bacterium | reverse complement strand
GCCGAGCTGCCGTGGGTCGGGAAGACGGAGACGCCGACCGAGACGGTGATGGCCAGTGGCTCCTCGCCCTCGTGGTAGAACGGCCGGTGCCGTACGACCTCGCAGATGCGCTGGGCGGCACCGGCCGCACCGGCCGCATCGGTCTCGGGCAGGACGAGGACGAACTCCTCGCCGCCGTAGCGGGCCAGCGTGTCGACCTCGCGGATCTCGGCCTTGACCCGGGTGGCCAGCTCGATGAGCACCGAGTCACCGCGCTGGTGGCCGTGGTTGTCGTTGACGTCCTTGAACTTGTCGAGGTCGAGCAGCAGCAGCGCCAGGGGGCGGCCGAACCGCGCGGACCGCTCGATCTCCTTGGCGAACGTCATCGTGAAGTAGCGGTAGTTCCACAGCCCGGTCAGGCCGTCGGTGATGGACAGTCGCTGAGCCTCCTGGTGCAGCAGCACGTTGTCGATCGCGACGGTGGCCTGGCTGGCGAAGGTCCGGATCGTCTCGAGGTCCCCACGGTCGAACGCGGCAGCACCCTCCTTGTCGTACAGCCCGAGGACGCCGGTCACGCGGCCCGACGCCCGCAGCGGGACGGCGATCAGCGAGTGCCCGCCGGGCTCCTCGCCGGAGACCCGCAGCTCGCCGACACCGTCCCCGATCCGGCCCCGGACGGCCTCACCGTTGGCGGCGACCAGACCGAGCACGCCGTCGCCGAGCTTGAGCCGGGACCCGTGCGGAGCACCTCGCTCGGCGACCCCGACGCCGACCCGCTGGAACAGATCGCTGCGGGCACCGCCGCCGGAGTGCGGGAGGTAGATCGCCCCGGCCTGCGCGCGGACGCTGACCATCGCGGTCTCGAGGATGACGTGCAGGATGCGGTTGAGGTCGTGGGTGCCGGAGAGGGTGTCGCCCAGCCGGGCCAGGTTGCGCCGCAGCTCGTCACGGCTGTCCTGCAGGGCGCCGATCGACCGACGGAGCTCACCGGTCATCTCGTCGAAAGCGCCTGCCAGCTGGCCGATCTCGTCTCCGCCGCCCAGGTCTGGTACGCGGGTGTCGAGGTCGCCGTCCGCGATCCGGCGCGCCGCCAGGGCCAGCTCGGTCAGCGGGCGGGTGGTCACCCGGGCGAGCTGCCAACCGAAGCCGACCGCCAGCACGACGGCGGCGGCGAGCACCGCGGCCAGGGTGGAGGTCAGCGATCCCGCGCCGAGACCGGGCTGGGCAGTCACCACGACGGTGAGCGGACGCCCGTTGCCCGCCGCGACCGCGGCGAGGACGCGGCCGTCGACCTCGCGCACGCTGGTGTCTGCGGCCGCCTTGGCAGCTGCGCCGGCGAACTCCGCGGCGGCCTGCTGTGAGGCCGTCGTCGCGATGACCTGCCCGCCGGCGACCAGCGTCACGTCGCCGTCGGCCAGGCTCTGCCAGGCCCGCATCGTGGCGTCGTCAATGGTCAGGGCGACCAGGGCGGTCCCGCCGCCCGCGGGCAGCGGCGCCCGGTTGACCACGGCGTAAGGGGTGCCGTCGGCCTCGGAGCACGAGCCGAGCGCAAGAACCGAGCCCTTGGCGTCGACCACGGCCCGGGCGGCCGGCGGCAGCTGACCGACCTGGGCCAGCACCTGGCCGGCCGGGGAGACCACCGCCGCGTACGAGACCGTCCCTCCCGCCACGGCATCATCGACCGCGAACAACGGGGTGGTGTCGGCCGTCTCGTACGCCACCCGGGCCGCCGCCGACCCGGCGAGCGTGCACTTGGCCGACAGCTCCGAGGAGATCGTGGCCGCCGCCGCGGAGACCCGCTGCCGCGCGGTCTCGGCGCCGAAGCCCGGGACTCCCCGGCCGAGGAGCAGCGCGGCCAGCAACAGCGGAGCCAGCACGACGAACACAAAGGCGAGCGACAGCCTCAGCCGCAGGCTCACCACTCACCTCCGTCCGCCGGGCCGTGCCCCGATGCTCGCACAGAGTTCGTCCCAACCTGGTGCGCTGACTCCCCAACAGGAACGAAGCAGGGCGGTGACCGCCGCTAGCCTTCTCCGTGTGGAGGTTCCGTACGGGTCAGCCCGCGAGCGCAAGGCAGCACTTCGCGTCGCGCTTCTCACCGCTCGTACCCAGCGCGACGAGAGCCAACGCCGGCAGCTCGGCCGCGCCCTCGCGTCGGCCGCGGGCGCGCTGACCCTGCCGGGCACGGTTGCCGGCTACGTCGGGGTGGGCACCGAGCCACCCACGCTGCCGTTGCTGGAGGCGCTGCGCCGGCAGGGCGTACGGGTCCTGCTGCCGGTCGTCCGCCGCGACGGCGCCCTCGACTGGGGAACGGGCAGCGCCGAGCTGGTGTCCGGGCCGCTCGGTCTGCGAGAGCCGGCCGGTCCCTACCTCGGGCCGGACGCCGTACGGGAGGCCGGCCTGGTGCTGGTGCCGGCGCTGGCCGTCGACCACGCCGGCCGCCGCCTGGGCAGGGGCGGCGGCTACTACGACCGCACGCTGTCCACCCTGGCCCTGACGGTGCCGGTGGTCGCGGTGGTCTTCGACGACGAGCTGATCGACGAGGTGCCGGTCGAGCCGCACGACCGGCCGGTGGACGCGGCGCTCACCCCGTCCGGGCTGGTCAGGTTCGCGACCCGGTAGGTCAGGGCAAAACAGGCCCCGACGCTGTCGACCACTGGAGCCGCCACCATGTCCCCCTCCCTCTCCGACGAGACCAGCCGAGCGAAGCGTTCGGCGAACCGGGTCGACGACTTCCAGCAACGGCATCCGGCGCTGGGCTTCCCGATCGCCGTGTGGCGCAAGTTCAGCGAGGACCAGGCCGGCAACCTGGCGGCGCTGATCGCCTACTGGGCCTTCTTCTCGCTCTTCCCGCTGCTCCTGGTCGCGGTCACCGTGATCGGCTTCGTCGGCGTCGGCGGCGGCACCTTCCGGGACGTCATCAGCCAGTTCCCGCTGATCGGCAACGATGTCCAGGGCATCCAGGGCAACCTGCTCGCGCTGGTGATCGGGATCCTGACCGCCCTGTGGAGCGGGCTGGCCGTCGTCAAGGCGACCCAGACGGCGTTCGACTCCATCTGGGAGGTGCCGATGGCCGAGCGTCCGTCGTTCCTCAAGAAGATCGTGGCCGGCCTGAAGTCGTTGCTGGTGCTGGGTGTGGGCTTCGTCGTCAGCCTGGCCCTGACCGGCATCGCGACGGGCGGGAAGTCCATGCACGTCACCCTGCCCCTGGTGGTGCGCCTGGTGGTCGGCCTGGTAGCCGTTGCCCTGGACGTCCTGCTGTTCACCGTCGCCTACCAGTGGCTGACCAAGCGCGAGCTCTCCTTCCGTGACGTACTGCCCGGCGCCGTCTTCGCCGGCATCCTCTTCTTCGTCCTTCAGCTGGCCGGCGCAGCCCTGATCACGCACGCTGCCAGCGGCCAGAAGGGCGCCACGGGCACCGTGTCCACGGTGCTCGGCCTGCTGTGGTGGTTCGCGCTGCAGGCGACGGTCGTCCTGTACGGCGCCGAGATCAACGTGGTCCGGGTCGAGGGGTTGTGGCCACGCGGGCTGGTCGACGCCCCGGACACGTCGGCCGACCACCGCGCCTACGAGGCGTACGCGCAGGAGAAGACCTACCGGCCGAACCAGTCGGTCAGCTCGACCTTCCACGACGAGATCTCGGAGGCGGAGCGGCCGGGCGAATGGCGGCGCGGGAACGACTGAGCCGGCGCGGTCAGCCGTACTGCACTGTGCTGGGAGCCGCGGTCAGGGCGACCGCGAACCAGACGGACTTGCCGGCCGACGTCTGGTCGACCCCCCACCCGTCGGAGAGCGCCTCGACGAGCTGCATCCCGCGGCCGGTCCCGGCGTCGGCCCGGTAGGCGCGCCTGCGGGGCAGCATCTGCAGGCTGTCGTAGACCCGGACCAGCACCTGACCGCCGACCAGCTCGGCGGTCACCCGAAGCGGGGTGCGGGCATGGAGGATGGCGTTGGTGACCACCTCGCTGGTGAGCAGCAGCACGCGGTCGACCGCCTGCGGGTCGGCCCCCGGTCTCGGCGCGGCAGCGAGCAACGAGCGCACGGCAGCACGAGCGGCTGCTGCGCTGCTGGCCTCGGCGGGCAGCTCGACGTCCACGGGCGGCACGGCGGTCAGCCTAGCCTCTGCCCTCGCTCCGGCGCCGACGCACCGCCGCTGGAGGTCACGGCGGGGCGCGCCAGGCGACGGGCGACCAGCCACGCGGCCAGCTCGTCCGCGGGAACGGCGTGCCCGATCAGCCAGCCCTGCGCCCTGTCGCAGCCGAGGTCCGCAAGCCGATCCAGCGTGTCGGCGTCCGTCACGCCCTCGGCCACCACGGTCAGCCCGAGGTTGTGGCCGAGGTCGATCATCGACCGGACGATCGCGGTGTACGCCGGGCTGTCGGCCATCGCGACGACGAAGCCGCGGTCGATCTTGAGCTCGCGCACCGGCAGCTCGGCCAGGTAGGCCAGGGCAGTGTGGCCGTGCCCGAAGTCGTCGATGGAGACGGCGACGCCGGCCCGGTCGAGCACGGCGAGCATGCTTCGTGCGGTCTCCGGGTCGGCGAGCAGTGCGGTCTCGGTGATCTCCAGGATCAGCCGCGACGGGGCCACGCCGGCTGCGGCGAGCGCACGCAGCACGCCGTCGGCGAAGCCCGGCTGGGCCAGGTTGCGGGCGGAGATGTTGACAGCGACGCTCACCTCGGCGAGGTCGGGTCCCCACTCGGTGATCTGGGCCAGCGCCGCCGCCAGCACCCAGTCGGTCAGCGGCTCGATCAGCCCGGTGGACTCGGCGGCGTCGAGGAAGTCGGCGGGCATCAGCAGCGAGCCGTCCGGGCGGGCCCAGCGGACGAGCGCCTCGACCGAGCTGACCGACCCGTCGGCGACGGTCAGCTTCGGCTGGTAGTGCAGCACCAGCTGGTTGCCCTCGATCCCCCGGCGCAGCTCGGCCAGCAAGCCGAGCTTGGCCGGGTCGAACGTGTCGAGCTCGTCGCGGTAGCGGACCACCGGACGGCGGATGACCTTGGCGTGGTGCAGCGCGATGTCGGCCTGGCGGACCAGGTTCGCGGCGTCGGAGGGCTCGCCAGAGCCGGTGCCGGCCGCCATCGCCACCCCGAAGCAGGCCTCGACCGCGAGCGGGATCCCGCCGAGGGTCAGCTCGGTGACCAGCGCCGACTGCAGGCAGGAGAGCCGGGCCGATGCGTCGCCGTCGGCGAAGTCGGGATCCAGACCGGTCATCAGGACCGCGAACTCGTCGCCGGCGAGCCGGGCGACCTGGTCGGTCACCGGTACGGCCCGGCTGAGCCGGTCGGCCACCACCCGCAGCACCTCGTCGCCATGGGCGTGCCCCAGGGTCTCGTTGATCTCCCGGAAGCCTTCGAGGTCGAGCACGGCAACCGCCGCCCGCGCGGGGTCCCGTACCAGGGCGGCATCGACGGCAGCGCGGAAGGCCGCCCGGTTGGCCAGGCCGGTCAGCGTGTCGACGGTGGCCAGCCGAGCGTTGTCCGCGGCGTGCCGGCGCAGCCGGCGGGTGACCGAGGCCGAGATCAGCGCGAGCACCAGGTAGAGGAGCAGCAGGCCGCCGACCGACACCAGGGTCAACATCCGCATGCCGGCGCTCACGTCGGCCTGGATCGGCGCGTACGGGAGGTAGACCTCCAGGACGCCGACGAGGTGGTGGTCGGCGCCCGCCGTCAGCGGCCGGTAGACCTCGACCACCCGGACGCCGGGGCCACCGGTCTCGCCCACGTCGGAGTTGAGGCGGGTCAGCCTGGCGACGACCTGGCCGCCCAGCGCCTCCAGGACCTCTTCGTCGGACTCCGTCGGCAGTGCGCCGTGGTCGGCGAAGGCCGCCTTGCCCTGCATGTCGCGGATGCGGAGCAGCACCAGGTGGCCGTCCTGTACGGCCTGGTGGCTCAGTCGATTCAGCGCCGCCGCGTCGGCTGCGGGCACCAGGCCGCGCAGCGGCGTGCTGCCGAGCAGCGGTTCGACACTGGTCTGGGCCAGCAGCGCGGCCTCGGACCTGCCCTCGGCGAGGCCTCGGGCGGTGGCCTCCACGCGGAGCGCTGCGGTCATGGCGAGCATCAGCAGGAGCACCGGCAGCAACGACGCGACAAGGTAGGTGACCAGCAGCCTCGAGCCCGTGGCGGTACGGACCCGGTGAAGGTTCATGGATCAGATGTCGGCGTGATCCAGCCGCTATGAAGCCGTCCGGCGGAACGTTTTCGATGGTTTGGGCCAAACGGCGGCTCCAGTTCGGCGCTGATCGGCCGGTTCGGTGGACGGAATACCCTCCAGTGCGCCACCATTAGCAGTCACAGACAACGAGTGCCAGGGCCGGGTCGGCCCGGCCAGCCGGCAGCAGGACGGGAAGGGGAACGCGTGCCCACGTACCAGTACGTCTGCAACGACTGTGGCGAGAGCCTCGAGGCGGTGCAGAAGTTCTCGGACGACGCCCTGACCGAGTGCCCTGCCTGCGAGGGCAAGCTGCGCAAGGTCTACTCAGCGGTCGGCGTCGTGTTCAAGGGCTCGGGCTTCTACCGCAACGACAGCCGACCCAGCACCTCCTCGGGCGCCTCGGCCGGCAAGAGCGAGTCGTCAGCGCCCGCCGCGTCGACCTCCTCCGACA
>JAWWOL010000543.1:0-6750 GCA_033851695.1 Frankiales bacterium | reverse complement strand
GGGCGACGACGGCAGCGTCGGCGGCCGGCCGGTGGCCCAGGAACAGCGGGGACCCGTACTCCGTCGGCAGGTCCGCTGTTTCGATGACGTCCTTGACTCCGACCGTCAAACCGGACATTGGTCCGACCAGTTCGCCGTCGAGACGGCGCGCACGGGCCGCCGCGGCGTCGAGGTCGAGGTAGGCCCAGGCGTGCACGGTGGCCTCCCGTCGCCCGATGGCGGTCGCGCTGCGCTGTACAGCGGCCTCGCTCGGTCCCATGCCGTCCTCGCTGTGGTGGCGGATTGGTCGGTCCGGAGCCGGAATTGGTCAGACCACTTCGTTCATCCGCACCTAACGGGAGGTAGACGCGGCGGAAACGCTGGCCCCCTAGCGTCCGCAGTGACACCAGCCCCGGACAAGCGGGCCAGGCACCCACGAGAGGGAGAGCACGAATGTATCAACCCGTGCAGTCCATGCAGCCGGGGCGATCCGGCCTCGTCCTGACGGAGGTGACGCCCCGTGGCCGCCGTTGAGTTCAAGCGCCAGCTCAACCTGCCGGAGACGGTGGCGATGTCCGTCGCGTTGATGGCGCCGACCACCGCCATGGTGTTCGTCACGCCGCTGCTCGCCAGCGCCGCCGGATACAACGTGCCGCTGGCCTTCGTGGTCTCCACCACGGCCGTCATGATCATCGGTTACTGCTTCGGCCGGCTCGGCCGCAAGTATGCGCACGCCGGTTCCGCGTACGGGCTGACCCGGCACGCGCTCGGGGAGTGGGCCGGCGTGCTGGCCGGCTGGGGCCTCGTGTTCACCTACGTGCTGCTCACCGCAGCCCTGCTCGCCGGTACGGGCGCCTTCGCCCAGCTCGCCATCAGCCAGGTCATCGGCGTCACCGTCCCCTGGGGGTGGCTCGCCGGAGCCGGGGCCGCGGTCGTACTCGGCCTGGCAATGAACAACATCCGCCCGTCGGTGCGACTGATGCTGGTGCTCGAGGTGGTCAGCATGGTCGCCGTCGTCATCATCAGCGTCCTGCTCATCGGGCACGCGCACCTGAGCAGCTCCGACGCGGTCAAGCCGTTCATCCTCAACAGCCGCGGCTTCCCCGGGCTGGCGCATGCCCTGGTGTTCGGGCTCACCGCCTTCCTCGGCTTCGAAGGGGCGGCGACCCTCGGTGAGGAGTCCAAGGACCCCAAGCGCATGGTCCCGATCGCCATCTGGTCCAGCGCCCTGGCGGCCGGGGTGTTCTTCATCTTCGTGGCCTACAGCCAGACCGTCGGTTTCGGCCTGTCCGACAAGGGTGTCGGCGCGTTCGCCGGCTCGCTCACCCCGTTCAACGACCTCGCCACCCGGCTGCTGGGCACGAACTACTCGGCCGTCATCAACGTGGGTGCGGCGATCAGCTTCTTCGCCTGCGCACTGGCCAGCGTCAACGGCTCGTCGCACATCCTGTTCGCCCTCTCGCGGGACCGCTACACCCCGCACCAAGCCGGTGTCCTGCACGGGAAGTCGGGCGTGCCGCGCAACGCCATCGCGGTCACCTTCCCGATCGGCGTCGCGCTGCTCGTCGTCGGTTGGTGGCTGTGGTCCTCGCCGGTCACGGTCATCGGTTACCTCAGCGGGCTCGCGACGTTCGGTGCCCTGATCTCGTACGGCCTCGTCGTCATCGCCTCCGTCAAGGAGTACTGGTCCGAGGACGTCGCGGCCCGCCGGGTGCTGCCGATCCTCGTGCCGCTGATCGGCCTGGCCGCCCTGGGCTGGGTGCTGTACGGCAACATCTACCCGGTGCCACCGGCGCCCATCAAGTACTTCCCGTACATCACGCTGGCCTACTTCATCGTCACGATGAGCTTCTCTGCCGTCTACCGCAGGCTGCAGGGCGTCGGGACCGTGGACACCTCCATGGTTCCGGCCCAGATCCACCTCAACCCGACGGCTCTGCCGCTGACCACCCAAGGAGCAACAGCTGATGTCGCTGACATCCACTAGGGCCCACCTCGGCCGGGACATCGCCCACCACTACTGGGATCGCGACCAGCCGGCCGCGCTCGTCGTCGAGCCGGGCGAGGAGGTCTCGCTGGAGCTGCGCGACGGCTCGGACGGCCAGATCACGGCTTCGACGGTCGCCGACGACCTCCGGTTGCTGACGTCCAGCCGGATGGACCCGCTGACCGGGCCGCTGTGGGTGCAAGGCGCCCAGCCGGGCGACACCCTCACCGTCGACGTCCTCGACATCAGCCTGGGCGGCTGGGGGTGGTCGGCCATCCTGCCCGGCTTCGGCCTGCTCGAGGACCGGTTCCCGGATCCGTACGTCCGCGGGTGGGAGCTCGACGGCGACTCGGTCGAGATCGTCCCTGGGCACTCGTTCAGCCTGTTGCCGATGCTCGGTGTCGTCGGCGTGGCCCCGCCCATGCCAGGGCAGTTCGCGGCGACCGTGCCCACCGACGCCGGGGGCAACATCGACGTCAAGTACGCCCGCACCGGCAGCCGCATCCACCTGCCGGTGTTCGTCGAAGGCGCCTTGCTGTCACTCGGCGACACGCACGCGTTGCAGGGGGACGGCGAGCTCAGCGGTACGGCGATCGAGTGCGAGGCCGACGTCGTCATCAGGGTCGGCCTGATCCCGGGAGGCGGGCTGCAGGCGCCGGTGATCGACACCGGTTCGGCCGTGCTCGACCCGGTCGAGCCCAGCAAGGTGTTCCTCGGTGTCGGTCCGGACCTGATGCAGGCGGCCCGGGCAGCCAGCTCGCGTGCCGTCGACGGGCTCGCCGAGGCCCTCGAGCTGGAGCCGCACGTCGCGTACGCGTTGCTCGGGACGATCGCCGAGCTCCGGATCATGGAGGTCGTCGACCGACCGAACTGGGTTGTGGGGTGCATGCTGCCGAGCAGACTGTTCGTGTGACCCCTCCCTCGAGCGCCGACTTCGCCGGGCACCGCGGATCTCCGTCGGGCCGCCGGCGCTACCTCGCGGTGGCCGAGGAGGTGCTGCGGGCGATCGGGGTCGGCAACCTCGCGCCCGGGGACCGGCTGCCCGATGAACGGGCGCTCGCCCAACGGTGCGGCGCCAGCCGATCGACCGTACGAGAGGCGTTGCTGGCGCTCGAGCTCGGCGGGGTCATCGAGGTCAGGCCCGGGGCCGGCTGCTTCGTCACGACGAGCAGCAGCCGGCCCGGGCCCGCGCTGTCGCTGCACGTGGACTCGGCACCGCGGCAGATGCTCGAGGTTCGCCAGCTGCTCGAACCGGCGGCGGCCCGCCGCTGCGCCCTGACCCTGAGCGACCGCGACCGGGCGGCGCTCGCGGCCACCATCGAGGCAGCGGCGGGACATCTCGCCGGGTCCGGACCGGAGAGCGTCGACGGCTACCTCCAGTGCAACCTGCACTTTCACCGGCAGATCGCCAGGGCCAGCGGCAACGACGTGCTCGCGGAGCTCACCGACCAGCTGATCGACCCCGAGAAGCACCCGCTCTGGACGCTGGTGGACAGCCTCGCCGGACGGGACAAGGACACCCGCGCGCAGCAGCTCATCGAGCACCGGGCGATCCTCGACGCGATCATCGCGGGCGACGGGGAGCTGGCCGAGCAGTCCATGACGACGCACCTTGCGGCGATGTCCCAGCGGATCTTCGGCGCCCCGGCCAGCCCGATGCGCCCGGCCCGGCCACGAGCCCGCACGGTCCGTCCCTGATCAGGGGCTGGCAACGTCACCGCCGACGAGCGGACCCCCGTGGAAGCTCGCCGGCGGTGACGTAGCCGTCATCGTGTCCATTGCCGTCGTTCACCGCAAGTGAACTGGCGGCACAGCTCGGTCACGGTTGTCGCGACCGACTACCCTCGCTGTGTGCCTGTCGACCCGAGTGAGGCGCTCAAAGCGCTCGAGACCACCCTGACCAGCATCGAAGCCGTCCTCGACCTGCCCCGGATGAACGAGGACCTGGCCGAGCTGGAGCAGCAGGCTGCCGATCCCGAGCTGTGGACCGACCAGGAGCGGGCGCAGCAGGTCACCAGCCGGATGTCGCACCTGCGGGCCGACCTCGAGCGGGTGGCAGCGCTGCGCCGCCGGCTCGAGGACGTCGGCGTGATGTTCGAGCTGGCCGCCGACGAGCACGACCAGGACACCCTGGTGGAGGCCGAGGCCGACCTCGACAAGATCAGTGGTGACATCGCCAGCCTCGAGGTCCGGACGCTCTTGTCGGGGGAGTACGACGCCCGAGAGGCGCTGGTCACCATCAACGCGCAGGCGGGTGGCGTCGACGCCGCGGACTGGGCCGAGATGCTGCTGCGCATGTACGGCCGGTGGGCCGAGCGGCACAACTACCCGCTCGAGGTCTACGACACGTCCTACGCCGAGGAGGCCGGCATCAAGTCGGTCACCTTCCAGGTCAAGGTGCCCTACGCGTACGGGACCCTGCTCGGCGAGCACGGGGTCCACCGCCTGGTCCGGATCAGCCCCTTCGACAACCAGGCCCGCCGGCAGACCTCGTTCGCCGGCGTCGACGTCACCCCGGTCGTCGAGGTGACCGACCACGTCGAGATCCCCGAGGACGAGATCCGGGTCGACGTCTACCGTTCCTCAGGCCCGGGCGGCCAGGGCGTCAACACGACCGACTCGGCCGTACGCATCACCCACCTGCCGTCGGGCATCGTGGTCAGCTGCCAGAACGAGCGCTCGCAGATCCAGAACAAGGCCTCGGCGATGCTGGTGCTGGCGGCCAAGCTGCTCGAGCGGCAACGCCAGCAGGACCTCGACAAGATGAACGAGATCCGCGGCGAGGCGACGACCAGCTGGGGCAACCAGATCAGGAACTACGTGCTGCACCCGTACCAGATGGTCAAGGACCTGCGCACCGGCATGGAGACCGGGAACGTCAGCGGGGTGCTGGACGGCGAGATCGACCAGCTGATCGAGGCCACCATCAGGTGGCGCCGCCAGCAGGAGAGTGTCGCCGGCTAGCCGTGCAGACGGCTGAACAGCATGACCAGCAGCACCGCGAGCGACGCGATCATGAGCACGGTCTGCGGGGCGAGCCCGGCACTGCGTCCGTGCAGCGAGGCGTGGGCGGCACGGCACGTTGGGCAGCGGCCCTCATCGACGGGTCCGGCGCAGTTCGCGCACACGAGGTGCTCGCACGACATGGCGCCTCCTCTCTGCCCCGCAAAGGCGCCCCTCGCCCTGCGGCGGTCCTGATGTCTGTCTCTAGCACTGTCGGCAGTCGGAACCTTCCCCCTGAGCATCCTCCCTATCGGCGTCTCACGCCACGCCGTCTCAGACTGCGCCGTTAGACTGACCCGAATTCGCCCATCAGGCCGTGCCCGTACGAGCCGAGGTTCTGTCTTGTGATCACGTTCGAACGCGTCTCGAAGTCCTACCCGAAGTCCGTACGCCCAGCGCTCGACGACGTCTCCGTCGAGGTCGGCAAGGGCGAGTTCCTGTTCCTGGTCGGCGCCTCCGGCTCGGGCAAGTCGACCTTCCTGCGCCTGGTCCTGCGCGAGGACCGGCCGAGCAGCGGCGTCGTCCACGTCGCCGGCAAGGACCTCTCGCGGCTGGCCAACTGGAAGGTCCCTCAGCTGCGCCGGCAGATCGGCACGGTGTTCCAGGACTTCCGGCTGCTGCCGAACAAGAACGTCTCCGAGAACGTCGCGTTCGCCCTGGACGTCATCGGCAAGCCGCAGCACACGATCGCCAAGGTGGTCCCCGAGGTGCTCGACCTGGTCGGCCTGGCCGGCAAGGAGAAGCGGATGCCGACCGAGCTCTCCGGCGGTGAGCAGCAGCGGGTGGCGATCGCCCGCGCCTTCGTCAACCGCCCGATGATCTTGATTGCCGACGAGCCGACGGGCAACCTCGACCCGAGCACCAGCGTCGGCATCATGAAGCTGCTCGACCGGATCAACCGCACGGGCACCACCGTGATCATGGCCACGCACGATGCGGCCATCGTCGACTCGATGCGCCGCAGGGTGGTCGAGCTCGAGAACGGCGTCATCGTCCGCGACCAGAGTCGCGGGGTCTACGGCTACACCCGCTGACCAACCCGACGACACCTCTTACGAACCGTCCCCGACCCCCAAGGACCTCATGCGCGCGCAGTTCGTCGCTTCCGAGATGCTCATCGGCGTCCGTCGTAACGTCACCATGATCTTGTCGGTGGTCCTCGCCGTCGCGGTGTCGCTGTTCCTCGTCGGTTTCGCGCTGCTGGTGCGCGACGAGGTCGACCGGGCCAAGGGCTACTGGTACGACAAGGTGCAGGTGTCGGTCTTCCTGTGCGGGATCACCGTCACCCCGAAGTGCCCGACCGAGGCGACGCAGGCCGAGAAGGACGCGGTCAACACCCTGCTGCACAGCCTGCCGCAGGTGCAGACCGTCTACTTCGAGACCCACCAGCAGGCCTACCAGCGGGCGCAGGACCTGTTCAAGAACAGCCCGGCGCTGCTGCAGGCCGCGACACCGGAGAACCTGCCGGAGTCCTACCGGGTCAAGCTCAAAGACCCGTCCAAGACCAACGTCGTGGTCAGTGCCGTCGCCGGCATGCCCGGCGTCGACAACGCCTTCGACCAGCGGCAGGCGTTCCAGAAGCTCTTCGACCTGATGGCCCGGATCCAGAACGGCGCCGGCCTGGTCGCCCTGCTGATCGCCGCCGCCGCCGTACTCATGATCGTCAACACCACCCGGCTGGCGTTCTTCGGCCGCCGCCGTGAGGTCGGGATCATGCGACTGGTCGGCGCCTCGAACACCTACATCCAGCTGCCGTTCATGCTCGAGGGCGTGCTCGCGGG
>JAWWOL010000368.1:0-21375 GCA_033851695.1 Frankiales bacterium | reverse complement strand
TGCGATCTCGAAAGCTTCGGTCATGTGCTGCCCCCGTACTCGTTTCCCGTACCTCATCGTACGAGAACTGCTCCGGCCCCGCTTATCCGAGGTGACCGTATTGGCCGGGGATTTCCGCCAGTTCGTCCGGATGACGCAGTTCCGGCTGAGCGGTGCTGCTGCCGCCCGTTTCGTCGGCGACCGGCTCCGCGACCGTGCGACACCAGGGGCACACCCGCCACTCCGGGTCCAGGGGCCGGCTGCACGTCCCGCAGTGACCCCGGTCGATCGCGATGGCGCACCACGGGCAGACCACCATGTCCTCGGCCACCGCGCGTTCGCAGCGCCGGCACGAGCGGCCGTCCCCGGCGTCGACGTGGGTGACCCGCAGGACCTCCTCGTACGTCGTCTCGCCGCGGCCGGCCTTGGCCAGTCCGGCCGCCCGCAGCGGCAGCATCCCCGCGGCCCGGGCGGCGGCGCGCAGGCCCTGCTCGGTCGGCGTGGACAGCAGCACCCGGCGCACGGCGGCGGTGATCGGCAGGACCTCGAACAGCGCGGTACGCCCGCGGTAGCCGGTGTCGCCGCAGTCGCTGCAACCCGCGCCCCGCATCGGCGTCGTGCCCGCGAGGTCGCCGACGCCGAGGCCGAGCAGCTCGAGGGTGCGCGGCGTCGGCAGATAGCCGGCGGCGCAGCCGCGGCAGGGCTTCCGTACCAGCCGCTGCGCCACCACCATGGACAGCGACGAGGCGACGAGGAACGGTTCGGAGCCCATGTCGACCAGCCGGGTGATCGCGCTGACCGCATCGTTGGTGTGCAGCGTGGTGAGCACCAGGTGCCCCGTCAGTGAGGCCTGCAGGGCGAGGTCGGCGGTCTCGAGGTCACGCACCTCGCCGACCAGGACGATGTCCGGGTCCTGGCGCAGCACCGCGCGCAGCCCGCGGGCGAACGTCATGCCGGTGCGCTCGTTGACCTGCACCTGGTTGATGCCGGGGAGGGAGATCTCGACCGGGTCCTCGAGGGTCACGATGTTGCGGGCTGCGCTGCGGATCTGCTGGATCGCGGAGTAGAGCGTGTTGGTCTTGCCCGAGCCGGTCGGTCCGGTGATGAGCACGAGTCCTTGGGGTGCGATGAGCCCGGCCAGCAGGGTCTCGAGCTGCCGGTTCTCGAACCCCACCTGCCCCAGCGCCGGCACGTTGTCCCCTCGGCTGAGCAGCCGGATGACGACCTTTTCCCCATGCACCGTAGGCAAAGTGCTGATCCGCGCGTCGATCAGCAGGTCATCGACGATGAGCCGGGCCCTGCCGTCCTGCGGCTTGCGCCGCTCCGCGATGTCGAGACCCGACATCACCTTGATCCGGCTGCTGACGGCGGAACTGACCCGTTTGGGCACCGTCATCACCTCTCGCAGCAGGCCGTCGACCCGGTAGCGGATCCGCAGGTCCTCCCGCTGCGGCTCGACGTGGATGTCGCTGGCGCCGAGGCGGACCGCCTCGGCGAACATCTCGTTGACCAGGCGGACGACGGGCGCATCCCCGACGTCGGCGCGCTCCGTCGTGGGCGCCTCCTCGAAGCTGCCGAGCCCGGACATCATGGCGGCGAGGTTCTTCGTGTCGTTCAGGTCCTCGGACAGTGCCCACGCCCGGCGCAGGTGGTCCCGGACCTGGCTGTCGGCGGCGACACACACGACGATCTCCGATGCGCCGGTGTAGAGCTTCACGTCGTCGAGGGCGACCACGTCGGTCGGGTCACCCATCGCGACCCGGAACCCGCCGCGTGGCGTACGGGAGAGCAGCAGGATGCCGTGCCGCTCGGCCACGGCGCGGGGCAGCATCCGGGGGATCTCGGGGTCGATGGTGGTCCGGGCCAGGTCGACCAGGTCGAGGTCGAGGGCCTCGGCGAGCGCGTGGGTGATGTCGCGCTCCGCGACCAGCCCGCGCTCGACCACCAGGGGGCCCAGGCGGAGCCGCGGCTCACCTGGCGGGACGTCGGCCTGGGCTGCGAGCGCTTCGGCCAGCTGGATCTCGCTCAGCACGCCCTGGCTGACCAGCACCTCGCCCAACCGGCGGCGGGAGTGCGGACGGGCCGGGTCTGCGGACACGCCAAGGGAGGTCACCTCGACCTTGTCGGCCCGGTGGAGCGGCGGTTGAACGGCCGGTCGGCGGATGGCACTGCGCCGTACGGCTCAGGTGGTCTCGGGCTCGGCGTCCTCGACGCGGCGTTCGTCCAGCTCCTCGAGCATCCGCTGCAGCTCGCCGCGGATGAAGTCGCGGGTCGCGACCTCGCCCATCGCGATCCGCAGCGAGGCGACCTCGCGGGCGAGGTACTCGGTGTCGGCGATCGACCGGTTGTCGCGCGCCCGGTCTTCCTCCAGGGCAACCCGGTCGCGGTCGGCCTGCCGATTCTGGGCGAGCAGGATGAGTGGCGCCGCGTACGAGGCCTGCAGGGACAGGAGCAGGGTCAGGCCGATGTACTTGCCCTTGCTCGGGTCGAACTGCTGCGAGGCAGGCGCCCAGGTGTTCCACGCCACCCACAGCAGGATGAACACGCTCATGTAGAAGATGAACCGGAACGTCCCGAGGAACCGGGCGAACCGCTCGGAGAGCTTGCCGAACGACTCGGGGTCATAGGTCGGCAGCTCGGGGCCGCGGCGGGGAGCGCGCGGCTGGTCCACACGGGTGCGGCTCTCCCGCCGGTTCTGCCGGAGCCGGCGGGACTCCTGGGTCATTCGGCTGCCCTGGCGTGCAGCTCGCGTGACTCTGCGTTGGTCCGCTCGCGCCAGTCCTTGGGCAGCAGGTGGTCGAGGACGTCGTCGACGCTGACGGCGCCCACGAGCCGGTCGTTCTCGTCCACAACCGCTGCGGCTACGAGGTTGTAGGTCGCCAGGTACGAGGTCAGGGCCAGCAGCGGTGTGTCCGGGGACAGCGGGTCGATGTCGGTGTCCGCGACGCCGCCGATCAACGACGACGGCGGCTCACGGAGCAGCCGCTGGATGTGCGCCACGCCGAGGTAGCGCCCGGTGGGGGTCTCTGTCGGCGGCCGGCAGATGTAGACCTGGCTGGCCAGTGCCGGCGTGATGTCGCTCGTCCGGACCCGGGCCAGCGCCTCTGCGATGGTCGCGTTGGGGGGCAGGATGACCGGTTCGCTGGTCATCAGGCCGCCGGCGGTGTCCTCGGCGTACTCGAGCAGCCGTCGTACGGGCGCGGCCTCGTCGGGCTCCATCAGCTCGAGCAACCGCTCGGCGTCGGCGGTCGGCAGCTCGGCCAGCAGGTCGGCGGCGTCGTCGGGGCCCATCGCCTCGAGCACGTCGGCGGCCCGGCCCTCCTCGAGGCCGGCCAGGATCGAGACCTGGTCGTCCTCGGGCAGCTCCTCGAGCACGTCGGCCAGCCGCTCGTCGTCGAGGGCCGCCGCGACCTCGTTGCGCCGCTTGTTGGACAGGTCGTGCATGACGTTGGCGAGGTCGGCAGGGCGCAGCTTCTCGAACACGGCCAGCATGTTCGCCGCGCCCTGGCTGTCCTCGGGCAGCGAGAGGCCTTCGACCTCGTCCCACTTGAGCTGGCGCACCGGACCGCGGCGCCGGATGCCCTTGCCCGTGGTCTGCACCGCGACCCGGGTGAGGTGCCAGTCACGGGTGCGGCCCTGCTCCATCGCGGCGTCGATGACGGTGGCCGACTCGCCGGTGTCCAGGACGGTGACCTTGCGGTCGAGCAGCTCCGCGAGTACCAGGGTCTCGCCCGGACGGGTCTCGAAGCGGCGCAGGCTGACCGTGCCCGTACCCAGCACGATCGCCTCGCCGTCGACGGCGGTCACCCGCCCGATCGGGACGAAGATCGCCCGCCGGTGCTGGATCTCGACCACCAGACCGAGCACGCGCGGGCTGTCACGGCCGACCCGCAGGGCCACGACGGCATCGCGCACCCGGCCGACCTGGTCGCCCTGAGGATCGAAGACGGCCACGCCGGCGAGGCGCGCGACGTAGATCCGGCTCGGCGCGCTGCTCACGGCGTTGAGGTTACCGCCGTAGGGCGAATGAGCCGCGGCGCCGCGTCAGACACGCCCCAGGCCGTATCGGCGCCGGCGCTGCACTACCGTCGGGGGCATGCCGACACTGCACTACCGCATGGTCGATGTGTTCACGGATCGGCCCTTCGCCGGCAACCCGCTGGCCGTCGTGCTCGACGCCGACGACCTCGACACCGCGGACCTGCAGAAGATCGCCCGGCAGTTCAACCTGTCCGAAACTGCCTTCCCGATGGTGCCGGCCCACGACGAGCGGCTGGCCGGCGCGGACTACCGGCTGCGCATCTTCACGCCTCTGACCGAGCTGCCCTTCGCCGGCCACCCGTCGATCGGGGCGGCCTGGGTGCTGGCGTCCCTCGGCCGGATCGACCCCGGCACCGTACGGCAGGCCTGCGGCGCCGGGCTGCTGCCGCTGCAGGTCTCTGCGGCCGGCGGGCCGGTCAAGCTGACCGGTGGGCTGCCCACGATCGGGCGGGAGCTGGAGCCGGTCCCGGTGCTGCAGGCGGCCTCGCTGCCGCCCGGCGCCCGGTTGGACTCGCCGGTGGCCCGGGTTGCCGGTGCCGGGATCGACTTCGTCTACCTGCAGCTGGCCGACGACCGGGACGTCGTACGGGCCGGCCCCGACATCGGCGCCGTGCGGCAGCTCGCAGCGGCGTGGGGCGCCGTCGGGCTGGACCTGTTCTCCTGGGACGCGGAGGCCCGCACCGCGCACTGCCGGGTGCTCACCGTCCACGCGGCGTCCGGGGAGGACCCGGCAACCGGCTCCGCGGCGCTCGGGCTGGGGGCCTACCTGGTCGCGAACCGGCTGCTCCCGGCCGACGGCGAGTCGGGCTACACGGTCCGGCAGGGGGCCGAGATCGGCCGCCCGTCCAGGCTCGAGTGCACCGTCGTCGCGAGCGGGGGAGCAGCCGTCGAGTGCCGGGTCAGCGGCTCGGTCGTCGCCGTCGCCACGGGAGAGATCCGCCGGCCGCCGGTGCGCAGGTGAGGCAGCCTCAGCGCCGGCGGCGGGGGAGCTTGCGGGTCGAGCCGCCGACCGTGAACGGCATCGGGACGTCGGTCGCCGCGGGGCTCGGCACGGGGGCGGTCGCGAGCGACCCCTCGGGCATGGCATCCGGTGCCTCGCTCAACCGCCCGGTCGGCGTCAGCCGGTGCACGGTGTTGTCGTGGGCCCAGCGCAGCGCCGCGGCCTCGCCGTCGACCAGGTTGAGCCGCTTGCCGAGCAGCAGCGGCACGACGCCGGCCCACTCGTCGCCCTCCGGCGGGAGGATCGTCACCGTCGCGTCCCACGTGACCAGCCGGCTGCCCTTGTCCTTGCTGCGTACGGTGACTGTCGCGGTCGCGCCGTCGACGAGCCCGTGGCCTGGCTGCTCGCCGGGGCCGCTGAGCACGTACGCAGAGCCGTCGTGCCAGACCAGCCAGACCGGAGTCGCCCCGGCAGCGGTGGTGACCCAGACCAGGCCGGACTTCTTGGTGGCCTCGTCGATCAGCAGCGGGGTCAGCTCGGCAGAGGTCACGCCTGCCAGCGTCTCACGACCGACCGCATGGTGACCGGCCGGACCTCGGCCGTCACCCGTCCGCCGGCCGCCGACCTGCCCCTGCTCGCGGTCGCGGTGGCCGCGGTGTCCACCTCCGGCCCGCTGATGGCCTCCGCCGCGGTGACCGTACCGGTGCTCGCGATCGCGATGTGGCGCAACGCCCTGTCGCTGGTGGTGCTCGGCCCGGCGACGCTGCTGCGCCGGCGCTCGGAGATGCGCGGGCTGCACGTACGAGAGCTCCGGTTTGCCGGTGTCGCAGGGGTTTTTCTCGCATTGCACTTCGCGACCTGGGTGCCCAGCCTGAACATGACCTCGGTGGCATCCGCGACCGCACTGGTCGCGACCCAGCCCGTCTGGCAGGCGGTGATCGCCCGGCTCCAGGGCGACCACGTCAGCCGCCCGGTGTGGCTGGGCATCGGCCTCGCCGTCGTCGGCGCCGGATGGCTGTCGGGCGTGGACTTCTCGGTCTCCAGCCGCAGTCTCCAGGGCGACGGCCTAGCGGCGGTGGCCGCTGTGTTCGCCGCCATCTACATCGCCGCGGGCGGAGTGGTCCGCCGTACGGTCAGCTCGCTCACGTACACGACGCTCTGCTATGGCTTGGCCGCCCTGGTTCTGCTGGCGATCTGCCTCGTCGGCGGCGTCCGGCTCGGTGGCTGGTCGACGGTGTCGTGGTTCAAGCTGGTGGCGGTCACCGTCGGCGCGCAGCTGCTCGGGCATTCGGTGTTCAGCCTGGTGCTGCGGACGACCAGTCCGACGGTCGTGTCGCTGACCATCCTGCTCGAGGTGCCGGGCGCGGCGTTGCTGGCGTGGGTGTGGCTCGGTCAGGTGCCCCGGTTGTCCGTGCTGCCGGGCGCCCTGCTGCTCCTCGCGGGGATCGCCGTGGTCGCCGTCCAAGGCGTGCGGGCCGAGGAGGCCCCGCCCGACTGACCCCGGTCGCCTGGCCGGTGCGACGCCGAGAGTGGTCGGTTCCGGACATTTGCCCCACCGCAAAGGGTTGACTCAGCGCGATCGAGACGCGAACGTTCGGTTATGACCCAGGTCCGGACATGACCAAGGTGGCCCCGAGCTGTCCCCGCTGCGGCCGTGCCGTACGCGAACCGGGGCTGTGGTCCAACGCCTGGCAGTGCGAGCACCACGGCGAGGTGCGGCCCTACCTCCCCGCCGGCCAGATCAGTCCGGACGGGATCGCGATGGTCGCCCGCCTGGCCGCCGTCCCGGTCTGGGTGCCCCACCCGATGATGACCGGCTGGGTGGTGACCGGCATCGGTTCCTGTGGCGATGACCGTACGGGGGCCGGCGCGACCGTGATCTGTTGCTCGGGCCCGGGGCCGCTCGGGGGACCGGCCGACCTCGTGCTCATCGCCGAGGAGCCGGCGATCGGGCTCGGGGCGGGGTTCGCCGGCATCGACGGCACGGACCCGGGTGAGCTCACCGGCCCGGCCGCCGGCAAGCTGTCCGCCGACGGCCATCCGACCCCGCTGTGGCAGGTCGTGGGGGGTTACGTGGACCGGGTTTCCTTCGTCGGCGAGGCCTCGGGGATCTGGCTGTGGGCGATCCTTTGGCCGTCCAGTGCGGGCCTGATCCTCCTGGACGACCTGTCACTGGCCGACGTACGCGTCGCGGGGCCGGCCGCGTACGAGATGCTCGGCTACGGCGCCGAGTCGCCCCGGATGACCGCCCCGCGGCTGGCCGGCATCTCCGACTGACCGGTCAGCCCGCGGCGTCGAGCTTCGTCAACGTCGCGACGGTGACCGTCTTGCGCTGCAGGTCCTGCTTCGCACCACCCTTGGGGGTCAGCGGCGCGACCTCCTCCACCTTGACCAACACGTTGCCGCGCTCGAAGTAGGTGTCGAAGATCCGGGCGCCCTTGGCCGAGGCACTGGTGGTGACGTGCGCGACCGTCCGGTAGCCCTTCCACTGGCCCTTTTCCGACGTGTCGAGTGCGGACACCGTGCGGGTGAGCGTCGCGGTCACCCCGCCCTGGGTCTCGGACTGGACCCTCGAGCAGGCCACCTCCGCCTTGACCAGCTTGGCCTCCGCAGCCGCTGCGGCGGTGTGGTCCCGGAACACCGCCACGCTGATGGTCCAGACCGAGTCGGTGGCCGACGCCGCACCAGTGCTGGAGGTCGAGTAGACGGCACCGACCTCGGTCGAGCCGGTGAACGTGACCTTGTGCGCGGCTGTGCCGCAGGGCAGGTCGACGAGCGGCTTGCTGTCCTTGGCCTTCCCGACCAGCTTGACGCCCGGCGGAAAGCTGGAAGCACCGGGCAGTGCCGCGAGCACGGCCGCCTGCGTGACCTGGAACGTCGGGGCCGCGGCCTGCGCGCCGGTTGCGGTGACGGCGACGAGGAGGCCGGCGGTGGTGCCGCCGGTGGCGAGACGGGTGAGCGAACGGCGATCGGCCTTGCGCATCGGTGCTCCACTCTGAGAAATGAGTTGGTGGCTGGCCTCGGTTCTCCTCCCCTTGATCGCCGAGCCCCCAAACGCCCAAAGCGCGTTAAATGCACTCAGTGCCGATCGGACCCGGTCAGGCCCGCGCCTCCGCGATCGAGTTTCCGCCGTCCACGACCAGGACCTGTCCGGTGATGTACGACGCTCCGGGGCTGGCGAGGAAGGCGACCGCAGCGGCGACCTCGCCGGGCTCGGCGCTGCGGGCGAGCGGGGTACGCAGCCCCTGCGCGTACTCCGCCGGTGTCTGGGAGCCGGTGGCGATCCAGCCGGGTGCCACGGCGTTCACCGTGATGCCGCGACCGGCGAGGTCGAGGGCGAGAGCCCGGGTCAGGCCGACCATGCCCGCCTTGGCGGTGGCATAGACCAGGTCGGCGCGGGTGGCCATCACGGGACCGGTCAGGCTCGACACCATCACGATGCGGCCGTCGCCCGCGGTCATCAGCGGCAGCGCCGCCCGCGTGGTCAGGAAGGCCGTGTCGAGGTTGCGCCGAAGCCCGGTGTGCCACTGCTCCGTCGTGACGGCCTCCGGCGAGGTCTCCTCGGCCATGGGTTCGTTGACCGCGACCATGCCGGCGTTGTTGACCAGGATGTCCAACCGGCCCCAGCGGGTCGCCGCGACGCCGGCCAGCCGGGCAACCTGGTCGGGGTCGGTGAGGTCGGCGAGAACGGCCACAGCGTCATAGCCGCCCGCCTCGAGCTCGGCCGCCCGCTCCTCGACGCGGGCGCTGGCGCCCGTGACCAACACTGCCGCGCCCAGCTGGGCCAGCAGCACTGCGCTGGCGTAGCCGATGCCGGTGGCGCTGCCGGCGCCGGTCACGATGGCCACGCGTCCGGTGAGGTCGAACGCTCCGCCCTGCGGTGTCGGCATGCTCAGTGTCCGCTCGTCGAGGTGAAGTGGAACTGCGAGATGCGCATGGCCGGCGAGGCTGACGCGCCTTCGAAGGTGTCGGTCGAGACCTCGCAGTCGGAACCGACCGCCTCGACGTTGCCGAGCGCCTCGAGGATCGACTGCGTGAACCGCAGATTCCTTACGGAGCCGACGATCCGGCCGTCCTCGACCAGGAAGGTGCCGTCCCTGGTCATGCCGGTGATGGTCGAGGTCATGGCGTGGACGAGGTTGGTGTAGTGGAAGCGGGTGACCAGCAGGCCGCGTTCGAGCCCGGCGACGAGACGGTCGAGGCTGTCACCGCCCGGCTCGATCACCAGGTGCGTCGCCGAGCCGCCGTTGTGGTTGGGGGCCGGCAGGGCGTGCCCGGTGGAGCTGGCTCCGGCAAGCGCTGCGCTGGCCCGGTCGTGCGTGACACCCACGGCAACACCGCGTTCGATCAGTGGCCAGCGGCGGGTCGGCGTGCCCTCGGGGTCGAACGGAACCCCTGGTAGCAAAGGAGATGTGGCGTCGTCGACAATCGTGATCAGCGGTGAGCAGACCTCGCTCCCGATGCGCCCGGACAGCGGCGAGCGGTCCTCGAGGACGGCCTTGCCACCGAAGGCCGACCAGGCGAGCCACTGGGCGAAAACCTGCGTCGCACCCGGTTCGAGCACGACCGCCCAGTGGCCCGGGTCGACCTCACGCGGATGGGCACCGAGCAGGACCTTGTCGGCGGCCGTCCGCCCGAGGGAGGACGGGTCGAGGGCGTCGACGGCCGGAGCGCTTGCCTGCGCCCAGCCGGTGGAGTCGGCACCGCTGGCCAGGATGCTCGCGGCGGCCCTGGTGGTCCCGGCGTAGGCACGTACGCCGTGCGAGTTGACCACGGACTGCTCGCTGTGGTCGGTCTCGGCGGTGCCGGCCCCGTAGACGTTGCGTGGCAGCTCCGCGAGCATCCTCGCGACCAGGTCGGCCCGCCAGGCGGGGTCGGCCGCGGCCGTCGCCGCATCCGCTGGAGAGGCCTGGCCGTACGGCTGCGGGTCGGCGAGACCTGGCCAGCGGGGGTCCGGTGGGGAGAGGGCCGCGACCTCACGGGCCTGACGGGCGGCAGCCCGTACGCCGTCCGGGGTGAGGTCGTTGGTCGCGACCACCCCCACCCGGTCGCCGTCGACGACGACGCGTACGCGGGCCTGGCCGTCCGAGCGGGCGACGTTCTGGTGGATCCGCGAGTCGGCGAACCTGGTCAGCGCCGTGTCACCGCGCTGCAGGTAGACCTCGATCTCGTCGACTCCCTCGGTGGCCATTGCGGCCTCGCCGAGACCGACCAGCCGGTCCGCGCCGTAGGCACTCACCGGACCCCGACCGTGGCGCGGAACCGGCCGGTCGACGCGCCATGACCCACGCGGGCGACCTGGCCGGGCTGGCCCTTGCCGCAGTTGGGCACGCCCCAGGTGAGCCAGTCCTCGGGGCCGCCGAGGGCGTCGCAGGAGCGCCAGAAGTCGACGCACCGCCCGGCATAGCTGCCGTTGCGGTACAACCGGCCGAGCCGTCCGTTGTGGATCTCGTACGCGGCCTCGACGCCGAACTGGAAGTTGTCCCTCCGGTCGTCGATCGACCAGGAGCGGTTGGTGACCAGCAGGACCCCGTCCGTGGTGTCGGCGACGATGGAGGCCTGGTCGCCCTCGCGCGGCTCGAGGGAGACGTTGTTCATCCGGATCAGCGGGATGGTGCCCCAGGAGTCCGCCCGGGCCGTCCCGTTGGAGCGCAGGCCGATCTCGGCTGCGGTCTCCCGGCTGGTGAGGAAGCCGACCAGCAAGCCGTCCCGGATGAGGTCGTTGCTGCCGGCGGCGACGCCCTCGTCGTCGAAGCCGAAGGTGCCCATCGCGCCGGGAGTCGTTGCGTCAGCGGTGATCGAGACCAGCGGGGCCGCGTACTGCAGCCGGCCGCGGTCGTCCGGCTCGACGAAGCTGGTGCCGGCGAAGGCCCGTTCCATGCCGAAGATGCGGTCGAGCTCGAGCGGGTGGCCGACCGACTCGTGCACCTGCAGGGAGAGCTGGCTCGAGTCGAGGACGACCGTCGCGTCCTCGCGGTAGGGAAGTTCGGGAGCGGTCAGCAGTGCCACGGCCTCACGAGCGGTGGCCAGCGCGTGACCGGCGAGGTCGAGTGCGACGACCTCCTCCCAGCCACCGGTGACGTACTGGCCGCGGAAGCTGTTCGGGTAGGACCTGGTCTGTACGTCACCTCCGCCGATGGCCCACGCGGTCAGGCCGGCGCCGACCTGGAGCACCGTCTGCTCGATCCGGGCGCCTTCGGTGGACCGTAGGGCGGTGCGCTTGCGCCAGGCGTCGGTGCTCGCCTCGACGTAGGCGATGCCCTCGGCCTCCCTCGCCGCGGCCGTGGCCTCGAGCAGGTGCGCAACCCGTTCGGCCAGCGGCACGTCCAGAGAGTCGCGCAGGTGCGGCGTCGTGTAGGTCCCGCTCGCCGGCGGGGTGTCGTCGAGCCGGACCCGGGCCCCACCACGGAGATGCCCGCTGGCCCTCGCAATGTCGACGGCGAGGGCCGCGGTCGCCCGGATCGCTTGCGGGTCAGACGTTGCGGCAAATCCCCACGCTCCGTCGACCAGCACTCTGATGCCGACACCGCTGCTGCTGCCGCGCGAGACCGACTCCACCCGGTCGTCGCGGACGTCGACCGACTCGGCGTCCTCCCGTACGGCCCGGACGTCGGCATAGCCCACCTTGAGCCGGCGCACCTCGTCCAGCGCCCGGTCGGCCAGTTCGGCCAGCGATGTGCTCATCCGGGCAGTCTAGATAGCCTGGGGCCCTCATGCGCATCGACCTGCACGTTCACTCGACGGCTTCGGACGGTACGCGTCCGCCGGCCGAGGTCATGGCACGCGCTGCACGTGCGGGTCTCGACGTGGTCGCGTTGACCGACCACGACACGACGGCCGGCTGGGCCGAGGCATCGACGAGCCTGCCGGCGGGTCTGACGCTCGTGCCGGGTGCCGAGATCTCCTGCGCTGTCGAGGATCCGACCTCCGGCGAGGTCATCGGGCTGCACCTGCTGGGCTACCTCTTCGACCCTGCAGAGCCGGCCCTGGCCGACGAGCTGCTGGCGCTGCGCGAGGACCGCAAGCGCCGCGCCACCGAGATGGTCGACCGGCTGCGCGAGCTCGGTGCCCCCGTCGAGCACTCGGTGGTGGCGGCGTTGGCCGGCGACGGAGCTCTCGGCCGGCCGCACGTCGCGCAGGCGCTGGTCGAAGCCGGGGTCGTGCCGCACGCGGCTGCGGCGTTCACCCCCGAGTGGATCGGCGACGGTGGCCGGGCCTGGGTCGCCAAGCACGCACTCGACCCTGCCGAGGCGATCGCGCTCGTACGAAACGCCGGTGGCGTCACGGTTTTCGCCCACCCCGGCGCCGCGACCCGCGGCCCGGTCGTCGGCGACGAGGTCATCGCCTCGATGGCAGCAGCCGGCCTGGACGGGCTCGAAGTCGACCACCCCGACCACGATCCGGCGACCCGTGCCCGGCTGCGGTCCCTCGCCACGTCGCTGGGCCTGCTGGTCACCGGGTCCAGCGACGACCATGGCACGTTCACCGGTGACCGTCTCGGCTGTGAGACCACGGCCCCCGCCGCGTACGAGGAGCTCGTGGGCAGGGCGCGGCGATGAGCTTCGACGGCAAGCTGCTGGGTGAGGTCTTCGCCACGCTGATCGTGATCATGGACCCGCTCGGCACGATCCCGGTCTTCCTCGGCCTGACCACCGGCCGCACCCCGAAGGCGCGCCGCCGGCTGGCCAGCCAGGCGGTCGGTGTCGCCTTCCTGGTCATCTCGCTGTTCGCGGTGCTGGGCCGGCAGATCCTGGTCTACCTGGGCATCACCGTCCCGGCCCTGCAGGCTGCGGGTGGTCTGCTGCTGATCCTCGTCGCACTGGAGCTGCTGACCGGACGGGGCCAGGAGCCGGACGAGGTCAGCGACGTCAACGTCGCCCTGGTGCCGCTCGGGACGCCGCTGCTCGCCGGTCCGGGGGCGATCGTGGCGACCATCGTGTTCGTCCGCGACGCCCAACGGGGTCCGCACCCGCTGGCCGACTACCTCGCCATCGCGGTCGGGGTGCTGCTGGTCCACCTGGTGCTGCTCGTCGTACTCAGGTTCTCGGTCAACATCATCCGGTTGGTCGGCGAGAGCGGCATCGTGCTGCTGACCCGGATCTTCGGCCTGTTGCTGTCGGCGATTGCCGTGCAGCTCCTCGCCAACGCGGTTCGGGCCTTCATCGCCGCCGGATAGTCCGGTGGTGGTGCAGACTCTCCGAATGGCCTTCGACCCCAGCGTCTGGTTCCTGACCGATCCCGAGCGCCGCAACCGCTCGTCGGCGATCCGCGGGTACACGAAGGGCAACCTGGTTCGCGCGCACGTCCACGGGCGCTCCTACTTTGCCCGCCTGTACGAGGTTGTCGCCGCGCTCGGGCCGGAGGACCGGCTGTGGCTCGCGGCGTTCCGCGTCGACGGCGACGAGCTGCTCGCCGGCCCGGGCACCTCGGTGACGGACGTGGTCCGCAGCGCCATCCGCCGGGGTGTCGACGTACGCGGCCTGGTCTGGCGCTCTCAGCCGGACGAGCTCCAGCAGAGCGAGCAGGAGAACGCCGAGTTCGTACGGACCCTGCAGGAGGCCGGCGGTGACCTGCTGCTGGACCCGCGCACCCGTCGTGGTGGCTCGCACCACCAGAAGCTCGTCGTCGTACGGCATCCCGCCGACCCCGCCGCAGACGTGGCCTTCCTCGGCGGCATCGACCTCGCCCGGAGCCGTAACGACGACGCCGACCACGCCGGTGACCCGCAGGCGATGACTTTCCCTGAGGTGTATGGAAAGCGGCCGCCCTGGCACGACGTGCAGGTGGAGGTCCAAGGCCCCGCGGTGACCGACCTGGAGCTGACCTTCCGCGAGCGGTGGGACGGCAGCACCGCCCTGGACCTGCCCAGCCCGCTGCGGATGATGTGGGACCGGACCTACCACGCTGGTGCGCTGACCGGCGGTGACCTGCCCGCGGAGCTGCCGGCCCCGCCGGTGGCCGGCCCGCACGCCGTCCAGGTGCTGCGGACCTATCCGGCGCGCTGGCGCCGCTACCCGTTCGCGCCGCTGGGGGAGCGGAGCATCGCTGCCGCCTACCGCAAGGTGCTGCAGCGGGCGCACCGGCTGATCTACATCGAGGACCAGTACCTCTGGGCTCCTGGGATCGCCCGGCTGCTCGCCCGGGCCCTGGCCGCGGATCCCGCGCTGCACCTGGTCGCCGTGGTGCCGCGGTGGGCGGACAAGGAGGGCAGGCAGGCGCTGCCCAGCCTGCTCGGCCGGGAGCGGGCCATCGACGTCTGCCGGGCGGCCGGTGGTGAGCGGTTCGCCATCTACGACGTCGAGAACCACGCCGGCACTCCGGTGTACGTGCACGCCAAGGTGGTCGTGGTCGACGACGTATGGGCGATGGTCGGGTCGGACAACCTCAACCGCCGCTCGTGGACCCACGACAGTGAGCTGTCCTGTGCCGTGCTCGACGAGACCCTCGACCGGCGCGAGCCGCAGGACCCGGCGGGGCTCGGCGACGGCGCACGGGTGTTCGCCCGCGACCTGCGCCTCACGCTCCTGCGCGAGCACCTCGACCGCGCCGGGAACGGCAGCGAGGACGACGACCTGGTCGAAGCCGGCTCGGCCTTCGCCGCGGCCAAGGCCTGCGCCGAGGCGCTCGACGCCTGGTACGACGGAGACTGCCGCGGCGAGCGTCCGCCGGGCAGGCTTCGCCGGCACGTACCCGAACGGGTCCCTCGCAAGGACAAGCCGTGGGCGGTGCCGCTGTCGCGGCTGGTATACGATCCGGATGGCAGGGCGATCCGCGACCGGCTCCGGCACAGGTCCTGAGCCACGCTCGTACGCACAGGCGTAGGAATGCGGTGGCGGTGATGGCGTTGTCCCTGGGAGTGTCCTGCCAACACCACTTCCTGAGGAGCCCTCCCGCGTGACAGCCACGACCAGCTCGCCATCGGCCGTGGGCTTCCGCTCCGAGCGCGGCCCCGTGCTGGCGGCCCTGATGCTGAGCACGGGCCTGGTGGCCCTGGACAGCACGATCATCGCGACCGCCGTGCCCTCGGTGGTCAAGGACCTGGGCGGGTTCAGCCAGTTCCCGTGGCTGTTCTCGATCTACCTGCTGACCCAGGCGGTCACGGTCCCGCTGTACGGGAAGTTCGCCGACGTGGTCGGCCGCAGGCCGTTGATGTTCCTCGGCATCGCGACCTTCCTGGTCGGCTCGGTGCTGTGCGGCCTGGCCTGGTCGATGCCGTCGCTGATCGCTTTCCGTGCTGTGCAGGGGATCGGGGCCGGCGCGGTCCAGCCGATGAGCATGACGATCGTCGGTGATCTCTACAGCGTCGAGGAGCGGGCCCGGGTCCAGGGCTACCTCGCCAGCGTGTGGGGCATCGCCGCTGTCGTCGGGCCGACCCTCGGCGGCTTCTTCTCCGACTACCTGTCCTGGCGCTGGATCTTCTTCGTCAACCTGCCGCTCGGTGTGCTGGCCTGGGTGACACTCTCCCGGCGCTTCAAGGAGAGCGTCGTCCACCGCGAGCACACGATCGACTGGACCGGGGCGGCCCTGCTGACCACCGGGTGCTCGCTGGCCATCCTCGGCTTCCTCGAGGGCGGCGTCGCCTGGGCCTGGGGCTCGGTCACCAGCATCGCCATCCTCGCTGTGGCAGGCATCTCGCTGCTCGCCTTCGTGGCCGTCGAGCGTGGCGCCGCGGAGCCCGTACTCCCGTTGTGGGTCTTCGGCCGACGGGTCCTCGTCGGCGGCAACCTGGTCTCGCTCGCCGTCGGGGCGGTGGTGATCGGGCTGACCTCGTACGTGCCTACGTACGCTCAGGGGGTCCTCGGCGCCAGCGCCGTCGTGGCCGGCTTCGCCCTGGCGGCGCTCACGGTTGGCTGGCCGCTCGCGGCGGCCTTCGCCGGCCGGCTCTACCTGCGGATCGGCTTTCGCAACACGTCCTTCATCGGCTGCGCCGCTGCGATAGCCGGCACCCTGCTGTGCCTGATGCTCGGCGTCAACAGCTCGCTGTGGCAGGTGGCGGCCTTCTGCTTCGTCATCGGCGTCGGCATGGGACTGGTGGCCAGCCCGACCCTCGTCGCGGTGCAGTCCGTCGTCGGCTGGGACCGGCGCGGCGTCGTCACCGGCGCCAACATGTTCTGCCGGTCGATGGGAAGTGCGCTGGGAGCAGCGATCTTCGGTGCCATCGCCAACGCCTCGCTCTCGAACCGGTTCGCGCACCCCCCGGCGTCGCTGGCCGGCAAGCTGCCCCGGGGAGCCGACGCGGCGAGCATCGCGATCGGCGGACAAGGCCCGTCCCGTACGTCCGCCGAGGGTGAGTTCGTCCGCCACGCACTCAGCGCGGCCTCCCACGACGTGTTCGTGGGCCTGGCCGTCCTGGCCGTGCTGACTGTCGGGTTCCTGCTGCTCATGCCCCACCGCACCGAGGAGCTCAGCTTCGAGGCCTGAGCCTCAGGCGACGTCCCAGCTGGGGGAGTCGACGTTGGCCGTACGCGGCGGGGGCAGGATGTGCGCCGGCAGCATCCGGGTCCACTGCTCGAACTGCCCACCGGTCATCGGCGCGCCCAGGTAGAACCCCTGCACCAGGTCGCAGCCCAGCGGCAGCAGCTGGCGCCAGACCTCGGCGCTCTCCACGCCTTCGGCGACGACCCGCAGGCCGAGGTTGTGCCCCAGCTCGATGGTCGAGCGCACGATGACGGTGTCCCCGTTGGCGCCCGCCATCTTGGAGACGAACGAGCGGTCGATCTTCAGCTCGTCGACGTCCAGGCGGCGCAGGTAGGACAGCGACGAGTAGCCCGTACCGAAGTCGTCGACCGCCAGCCGGACACCGAACTCGCGGAGCCGTCCCAGCACGGCGATGGCCCGCGACGGGTCGGCCATGATGGTGCTCTCGGTGACCTCGAGGGTCAGCGCGGTGGGCGGGACCCCGTGCCGGCGCAGGATCTCGGCGACCTGCGCGGGCAGCTCGAGGTTGGTCAGGTGCCGTACGGACAGGTTGACCGCCATCCGCAGGGCGAAGCCGTCCTTGAGCCAGTGTGCGAGCTGGGTGATGGCGATCTCGAGCACCCGCATGGTGAGCGGCTCGATCAGGCCGGTGTTCTCGGCTGTGGAGATGAACTGCTCGGGCATCAGCAGGCCCAGCTCCGGGTGCTGCCAGCGGACCAGCGCCTCGACGCCGACGACCTGCCCCGTCCGGACGTCGCACTGCGGCTGGTAGTGCAGGGTCAGCTCGTCGTTGTCGATGCCCCGGCGCAGGTCGCCGAGCAGGGCCAGCCGCTGCGGCGTGTGCAGGTCCTCGTCGGCGCTGTAGATCGCGAAACAGCCCCGTGACTCCTTGGCCGTGTACAGGGCGACGTCGGCCCGGCGCAGCAGGGTCTCGCTGTCCTCGCCGTGCATCGGGGCCAGCGCGATCCCGATGCTGGCCTGGATGTCGAGGGAGACCCCGGACACCAGGAACGGGTCGCGCAGCGCCCGGGCGATCCGGTTGGCGAGCTCGCGGGCAGCGCTCTCGTCCGCGCCGTTCGCGACCAGGGCGAACTCGTCACCGCCGAGGCGGGCGACCGTGTCGGCCTCGCGGACCAGGGTGGCCAGCCGCTCGCCGACCGCCTTGATCAGCGCGTCGCCGATGTGGTGGCCGAGGGTGTCGTTGATCTCCTTGAAGTGGTCCAGGTCGACGATCATGACGGCGGCCTTGGCGTTTGCCCTGGGGTTGGCGCACAGCGCCTCGACCCGGCTGCGCAGGTGCGCCCGGTTGGGCAGCCCGGTCAACGCGTCGTGCATCGCCTGCCGCTCACGCTCGAGGAACAGCCCGGCGGTGCGCTGTACGGCCAGGATCGGCAGCAGCAGCAACGGGACCAGCCAGACGCTGAAGCTCATGACCGCGGCCACGACGGGTGCCAGCGTGGCCAGCACGCTGCCGCTGATCATGAAGTGCAGGTTCTCCCGCAGGTGCTCCCGCACCGAGTCGCCGGAGCCGACGGCGACCGCGATGCTGATCAGGGTCATGTTGAGGACGAGCAGCGTGGCGGCGCCCGCCAGGGCCGGCAGCACGTCCTGGGCGGAGAACGCCGTGTTGTTGTCCAGCAGCGCCTCGCCGCGCAGGGCAGCGTAGACGACCTGGGCGCCGAGGAACGCGACCGTGTAGCGGGCGACGGAGAGCGCCATCGCGCTGACAGAGCGGCGCCGGAGGACACCGTCGAGCAGCACCGCGATGACCTGGGCGCCGATGGCGATACCGATGGAGCTGACCAGCATCAGGACCAGGCCGAACGCGGTGGAGATCGACAGCTCCTCGCTGGCGGTCTGCTCGCGGGTCAGCCGGATCGGCCGCAGCTCGCCGAAGATCTGCAGAGAGGCGATCACGGCAACGGCGGTGATCGACGCGTGCATCTGGTGGCTCGAGATCGTCCCCACGACGAGCACGAACAGCCCGAGCCCGGCTGCGACGACACCGCTGAGCAGCACGGTGACCCCGCGGGGCCGGGAGATGTCCACGCTCATCACTCGGCACTCCGGATGGCCCAATCAAGCCTGGCAGATGATCGAAGTTGTGACGCGGGTTCATCGGCGTCGTCCACAGGCCGTCACGCCGGCCCGTTGACGTCGGTCCGGTGCGGCAGGATGGCGGCCATGTCGGTCCAGCAGACGCTCGAGGGGATGCCCGCGCGGCTCTACGCCTGCACACCCTCGCGGCTGACCACGTGGCTGGACTGCCCGCGCCGCTACCGGATGACCTACCTCGACCGGCCGCAGCCCGGCAAGGGGCCGCCCTGGGCGCACAACTCGGTCGGCGCGAGCGTGCACAACGCGCTGGCCCGCTGGTGGTCCCTGCCCCGCGCCGAGCGGACGCCGGCCGCAGCCGGTCGGCTGGTCGCGACCGGCTGGATCGGCGACGGCTTCCGCGACGACTCGCAGTCCGACCGGGCCCGGGTGCGCGCCCGCGACCAGGTGGAGGGCTACGTCGCCACGCTCGACCCCGAGGACGAGCCGGTCGGGTGCGAACGCACGGTGGGCACCCGTACGGAAACTCTGGCGGTATCCGGGCGGGTGGACCGCATCGACCGCAGGCCCTCGACGGACGGCTCGGGCGACGAGCTCGTGATCGTCGACTACAAGACCGGCCGGCGCCCGCTCAGCGCCGACGACGCCCGTTCCTCGCTGGCGCTCGCCCTCTACGCCGTCGCCGCGGCCCGGACCTTGCGGACCCGGTCGCGACGGGTCGAGCTGCACCACCTGCCGACGGGCGAGGTGCACGTCCACGAGCACAACCCCGAGTCGCTGACCCGCCACGTCGAGCGGGCGGCCTCGATCGGGCTGGACGCCTCGGCCGCGGGCGAGGCCGGGCGCGGCGGGCTGTCGGAGCACCTGGCCGGGCAGCCGCCGGGGACCGCACACCCGGCTGTCGACGAGGCCTTCCCGGCACGGCCCTCGGCGCTGTGCGGCTGGTGCGACTTCTCCCGGCACTGTCCCGCCGGGCGCGCGGCGGCTGCACCCCAGCAGCCCTGGGCGGCGCTGGACGACCCCGGCAGCTGAAGCCGGAGCCCCGCTGGGCGGACAGCTCCGCCGCCGCCGGTCGATGAGTCCCGCCGCCACCAGGAGTCATACCGCCAGGAGGCACACCATGTTGACCGACAGCAGGGCATTCAGTGGTTTCGCGGCGCCCGACCTTGCCGCCGCCAAGGAGTTCTACGAGGGCAGGCTGGGGCTACGGGTGAGCGAGCCGAACGGCATGCTCATGCTGCACCTCGCCGGCGGCCGCGACGTGCTGGTCTACCCCAAGGCCGACCACGTGCCGGCGACCTACACGATCCTCAACTTCCCGGTGCCGGACATCGAGGCCGCCGTCGACGACCTGGTCGGCCGCGGCGTGACGTTCGAGCACTACGACTGGGTGGACGAGCGCGGGATCAACCGCAACGGCGGCCCGCTCATCGCGTGGTTCACCGACCCGGCCGGCAACATCCTCTCGGTGCTGCAGGACTGATCCGACTCGAACATCCGTTCGAGCGCGTGCGATGATGGGCCGATGGGCGCACCCGTCGAGCGGCGCTGAGCATGGCCGGAGGGATGCGCGCGCCGCGGGAACGGCTGACGCTCGCCGAGCGGTCGGAGCTTTCCCGCGCCCCCGGGCCGACCGGTCCGGCCACGACCGCGCGGCACTGCTGGGTGAGTGGCCTGCCGGACCATCCCGGGCGCTGGCCGGGCCTGCTGCTCGAGTGGCGCAAGGTCACGCCCACGCTCTGGCAGGGCCGGGTCGTCTACACCGTCCATGACGGCCGGCAGACCGTCCTGATCGAGGCGTGGCTCTCCGGCACCTGCCTCGAACCGGCAGGCTAGCGAGCCTGCTCCGCCATCTGCAGGAACATCCGCTTGCTGGCCAGCTCGGTCTCGGCGGCCTTGGCAGCCTTGTCGTCGCCCCGGCCCTTGGCCCGTTCGACCTTGTCCTCGAGCTCGGCCACCGTACGGCGGAGCTGACCGATCATGCCGCTCTCCTGGGCCGGAGCCCGCTGCCACTTGGCGTCCGACGCCTCGCGGACCCGGTCCTCGACCGCCTCGAGCCGGGCCTCGAGCGAGTCCATCACCTCGCGTGGGACCTTGCCGATGCCCTCCCACTCGGCCTGGATGGACCGCAGCAGGGCCTGGGCGCCGGCCAGGTCGGAGCGGGGGTCGATCCGCTCCGCCCGCTCGAGCAGTGACTCCTTGGCCTTCTGGTTGGCGGCGAACTCCGCGTCACGGGCCGAGAAGGTCTCGGCGCGACGGGCGAAGAACGCGTCCTGGGCCGTACGGAACCTGTTCCACAGCGCGTCGTCCTCGGCCTTGGGTGCCCGCCCGGCGGCCTTCCATCGGTCCATCAGGTCGCGGTACTTGCGCGCCGTGTCGGTCCACTCACTCGAGCTGGACAGCGCCTCCGCCTCGCGGATCAGCTGCTCCTTGCGCTCCTTGGCCGCCTCGCGTTCGCGGTCGCGCTCGAGGAACGCCGCGCGGCGCTTCTCACCGAACGCGGCGCGGGCAGCGGAGAGCCGTTTCCACAGCGCGTCCTCGTCCCGACGGTCACCGTGCCCGGCGGCGGTCCACTCCTCGACGATCGTCTTGAACCGGTCGCCCGTGGCGTTCCAGCTGGTCGAGGTGACCAGCCCCTCGGCCTCCTCCACCAGCCTGCGCCGTACGGCTGTCGCCGCCATCCGGGCCTGTGCCCGCTCGGCCTTGCGCTTGGCCAGCAGCCCGTCGACCTCGGCGAGCACGGCCTCGACGGCGGGCAGGTCGCCCAGGACGTCGGCGGTCGGCAACGACCCGCGGATCTCTGCGGCGGTCTTGTTCGCCTGCTCCGGCGGCGTGGTGCCGGCCGCCAGCCGGTCCCGTACGAGACGCGCGCGGGTCATCAGCTCGTCGTAGCGCCGGGCGAAGTGCGCCAACGCGGCGGCCGGGTCTCCGACGAACGACCC
>JAWWOL010000342.1:0-9472 GCA_033851695.1 Frankiales bacterium | reverse complement strand
GGCTTGCCGCCTGGTTGGTGGGCGGCGAACAGTGAGCGGACCCGACCCGCGTCACGTCCTCCGTCGGTGGTCGGCTGGTCCATGTCAGGACTCATGTCAGGAGTCATGTCAGGAGTCATGGCTTGCGCATGCCCAGAAGGCTCCTCCTGACGCGCTCAAGCAGAGAATTGACACAAATTTATCAGTCGGCCCGTGTTGGTCAGCGCATGTGCGGGTAGCGGTAGTCCCTCGGCGGGTCGAAGGTCTCCTTGATCACCCGGGGCGACACCCAGCGGACCAGATTGAGGTAGCTGCCCGCCTTGTCGTTGGTGCCGCTGGCCCGCGCCCCGCCGAACGGCTGCTGCCCGACGACGGCTCCGGTCGGCTTGTCATTGACGTAGAAGTTGCCGGCAGCGTTGCGCAGCAGCTCGCTCGCCACCGCGATCGCCGCCCGGTCCTGAGAGATCACCGAGCCGGTCAGGGCGTAGGGCGCAGCGTCGGCGGCCTGCCGGAGGACCGTGTCGTAGTCGGCGTCGTCATAGACCAGCACGCTCAGCAGCGGACCGAAGAACTCGGTCGTCATCACGTCGTGCATGGGGTCGGTGGTGGTGATGATCGTCGGCCGGACGAACCAGCCCTCACGATCATCGCTCGACCCCCCGGCGACGACCTCCAGGGCGGGGTCGTTCACCGCACGCTTCTGCACCTCGGTCAGCCGGGCGAAGGCCCGCTCGTCGATCACCGCGCCCATGAAGTGCGAGAAGTCGCGTACGTCGCCCATGCTCAGCGACTCGGTCTCGGCGATCAGGTCGTCGCCCATCTGCTGCCACAGCGACCGCGGGAGATAGGCCCGGGAGGCGGCGGAGCACTTCTGCCCTTGGTACTCGAAGGCGCCGCGGACCAGCGCCGTCCGCAGCACGGCCGGATCGGCGGACGGGTGCGCCAGCACGAAGTCCTTGCCGCCGGTCTCGCCGACGAGGCGCGGGTAGCTCTTGTACGAGTGGAGGTTGTCCGCCACGCCCCGCCACAGCTGCTGGAAGACGCGGGTCGACCCGGTGAAGTGGATGCCCGCGAGCTCACGGTGCGCGAGCGCGACCTCGGAGACCGCGATCCCGTCGCCGGTCACCAGGTTGAGCACGCCTGGCGGCAGCCCGGCCTCCTCGAGCAGCCGCATCGTGAAGTGCGCGGCCAGCTGCTGGGTGGGAGACGGCTTCCACACCACGACGTTGCCCATCAGGGCCGGTGAGAGCGGCAGGTTGCCGGCGATGGCGGTGAAGTTGAACGGGGTGATCGCGTAGACGAAGCCCTCGAGCGGGCGGTGGTCCATCCGGTTCCACACGCCGGGGCCGGAGACCGGCTGCTCCTCGAGCAGCCGCCGACCGAACGCGACGTTGAACCGCAGGAAGTCGATCAGCTCGCAGGCGGCGTCGATCTCGGCTTGGTAGGGGGTCTTCGACTGGCCGAGCATGGTGGCCGCGTTGAGCCGGTCACGCCGGGGCCCGGCCAGCAGGTCGGCGGCCTTGAGCAGGATCGCGGCCCGGTCCTCGTACGCCATCGCGGCCCAGGCCGGCGCCGCGGCCAGCGCAGCCTCGATCGCCTCGGAGGCGTCCTGATGGGTCGCCCCCCGCATCGTGCCGAGCACCTCGTGCCGCGCGTGCGGCTGCACGACCTGGAGCGGTTCGCCGCCACCGAGACGCTGGACGCCACCGATGGTCATCGTGAGGTCGACGGCGACCGACGCCATCTCGGCCAGCTCGGCGTGCAGGGACGCGCGTTGCGGCGTGCCGGGTGCGTAGTCGTGCGCGGGCTCGTTGCGGGGAACGGGGACCGTGCTCACGGACTGCATGGAACCAATGCTAGGCGCCGGAGCGCAGGTCAGCCCGCGGTGTGCTTGTCGTAGGCGAGGTCGCGGGTGGCCGTGGCCAGGTCGAGGCCGGGGGGCGTTCCGAGCATCCGCTGGTCCGAGGCTGCCCGCGAGGCGAACAGGACGTGGAAGAGCAGCCGGGGTGTCGTCGTGGCCTGGCCGCCCTTGTGCCAGCCGATGGTGTCGGCGAGCAGGACGGTGCCGGCCGGACCGGTGAACCGCGGGCGCCTGGCCTCGGGGACCTCGCGCTCCATGTCGGCGTCGGCGGCCCGGTGGTTGTGACCGTCGTAAAGCGTCACCCGCGGGCGCCACTTGCGATCGCCCTTGCCGTGCGTGCCCTTGACGTACGCGAAGGGCCCGGTGCCGCCGTCGACGTCCTCGAGGTAGACGAACATCTTGAGGATGAGGTGGTCGTCGGGCTGGTCGCGGTGCCAGAGCTGGGACGCGACCGGGGCATGGCTGCTGGCGAGGTTGCGCCAGATGTTGATGTCCGCGACCCGGACCCGCATGCCGTAGTAGGCGTCGGCGATCGCCTTGATGCCGGGCTCCAGCGCGGCGGTGGCGAGCAGGCCGGCCGGCTCGACCACCGGCCGGTCGGCGTCGAGGTATTGGACCAGGAACGGCTTGGTGTTGCCGTCGCCGAGGTCGTCGACCTCCTGCAAAGCCTTGGCCTTGGCCGCCACCTCGTCGGCACGGGCCTCCTCGAGCAGCTTGGCCTCGGCCTGCAGCCGGCTCAGCAGCGTCGGGTCGCCGGTCAGCGCCTCGAGCGTCGACTGCGCACAACCGTCACGGTTGAGATCGCGCAGGACGCGGGCGCCCTCCGGGCTGAGCCCGTTGGCGTTCTTGCGGTAGTCGCGGGTGGGGCCGGCGTTGAGGACGTACCTCCACACCGGCTCGACACCCAGCAGCACCTTGTGCTGGATGACGTACTTCCCCTTGTTGACCGAACGGGTCACGAGCGATGGAGCGGCCATCAACTTCCCCCTGGAAACGCTGCCACGAGTACGTCCACGACAACCATCATCCTCCGGTACGGGCCCTGTGTTACGTGGGGGGTTGCCTAGCTTCCGGCGCCCTCGTCCCCGAGGGTTCCTTCGGCGCCTGCGAGAAGATCATCGGCCTCTTGGGCGGCATACCAAAGCAGCGATTCATCCTCAGCCCCGTCGACGACGAACTGGGCATCTTCGTCCCCCGCAGCCGCGGCTTGAACCGCATCTGCCGCGGCCGCGACCGCCGGTTCGGCCTCGAAGCCGTCGACGTGCACCGACGCCAGCGCCGACCACGGCAACGGAGCGAGGATGGAGAGCTGCTCCCGCGGGCCGTCCGGAAGAGCCCGGACCATGGCGTCCGGAACGTCCGCGGCCAGCACGACCCGACGGCGCAGGGCCGAGGGATCGGCGGCCAGCAGGGCCAGCGAGGCGCGAGCGGCAGCCGTCATCGCCGCGTACTCGAGCTCCTCGAGGTCGCCGCCGACGTACCACTCACGCAGCGCAGGAGTCACGGCGAAGCCGACGGTGGGGCCGTCGGTCAGGGCCAGCTCAGCCTTGGCCTTCGCCAGCAGCGGCAGGGTGGCCGGCAGGTAGATCCGCATGCCGCCCATGCTCTCACCCGGAGGAGCCTCGGCCGGGTCACGCGACCGACAGCTCCGTGACGCCGTTCCAGGTGTTGACCGTGTTGCCCAGTCCCCGCACCCGCACGTAACGGGCCGGCCGCTCCCGGAACCCGTAGCGCTCGGCACGGCTGGTGAGCGACGAGCTCGCCCCGGCGTAGGCGGGTGACCAGTGCAGCCCGTCGAGCGAGGTCTCGATGACGAACCGCTCGCTTCGGGTGGTCCCGGAGTTCCAGGTGACGGAGACCTCGCTGACCTGGGGGTCGCTCGGCCCGAGGTCCGCGCGGATCCACTGCCCAGACCCTTGGGCGGTCCACCCAGTGGCAGTGGAGCCGTCCACCGCGGCCGAGGCCGGGGTGCCTGCCTTGGCGCTGCTCGCGGTGATCCCGACCACCTGCAGCTGGGGCAGCGTCGAGGGGAGCAGCCGGAACCGCTCGATCGCCTCCAGCAGGTAGTAGTCCGCGTAGACGACCGAGGTGTCGGACGCGCCGCCGTACCAGAGCTGGGACGCATGCTTGAGCAGACCGGCGCCCGTGACCGTCGTGTCGAGGTTGGCCGGCGAGGTCAGGGCGGCGAGCAGCCTTGCCGCGCCGGCCCGGTAGGTGGCCTGGTGCGCCGGGTCGGGGTCCGAGAACGCGAGCGTGGCGAGGCCCGAGGCGGCGATCGCCGCGGCCGACGTGTCCGGCACGGTCGACTCGGTCGGGTCGTTGAGCTTCCAGTGCGGGACCGCGTCGGCCGGCAGGTGGGCGAGGAAGTAGTCGGCCACGCTGCGGGCGGTGTCGAGCAGACGGGGGTCCTTGAGGTAGCGGTACTGCGTCGCGAAGCCGTCCAGGGCCCACGCCTCGCCGCGGGCCCAGACGTCGCCGTTGCCGAGGTTGACCGAGGAGTTGGTCGTCTGGCGCAGCGCCCCGGTCGCCGGGTCGAACAGGGCCTCCTGCATGACGCTGCCGTCGCTGTGCACCAGCGTGCGCGCGGTGGTCAGCGAGTGCGACAGTGCCATGTCCCGCCAGATCGGGTTGCCGCCCTTGAGCCCGGCCGCGTAGTCCAGCAGCTCCAGGTTCATCATGTTGTCGATGATCACGATGAAGTTGTTCGCGTCGTTCCACGACCGGGTCGCCCCGACGGTGGCGCTGTAGCGCGTCGCCAGGGAGGCCGCGGCCTGCACGACGACCGAGCTGTAGGCCTGGTTGCCGGTGAGCCGGAAGCCGTTGCCGAAGCTGCTCATGATCAGGAAGCCGACGTCGTGCGTGCTCTTGTTCAGCCGTTGCGGCGCGAGCGGCAGCGACCACGCCGCGCCCTGGGCAGACGTCGTCGGGTCGGCGCTCTGCTCAGCGGAGTACCAGAGCTCGCCGGGGAAGAAGCCACCGGTCCAGCCCACCCCGGTCGTCCAGCTGCCGTCGGCATTCCCGAGGTACGGGTACTGCCCGCGAGCCAGGGTCCGGGTCATGTCGAGCAGCCGCCAGTGGGCCAGGCCGACGGTCGCGTTGAGCGACGCGTCGAGCGCCACCGGGTCGACGACGGCCGGGATGGCTGCCCCCTCCGCCGCCGCCGCCCGTACTCCCGGGCCCTGCCCTGCCTGGGTGAGGCTCAGGCTGAGGAGTACGGCTGCCGCGAGTCCTGCCGCGATGGTCTTGGGGCGGTGACGCGGCACGGCACGCATGAAGTGGTCCTCCGGAGGGTCGGCTAGGACCCCATCGTCGCAGGAGTCCCCTGGCAAGAGGGTCAGTTGCGTCCGGATCGTGTCGCGAAGTCTGTTCGTTACGCCCGGAACGCAGGCCCCCGGCTGCCAGACCCGGGAACGACCGTCAACGCGCCGAGAGCCGGTGTTCCAGATCGGCCAGCTGGGCGTCCAGCCACTTGCCGACATCGTTGCGGCGGACGATCTCGGCCGCGGCGTGCAGCCGGTCGGCCCGCTGCTGCGTCCCCATCCGGAGCGCCTCGTACATCGCGTCAGCCTGCTGCTGGATGTCGAACGGGAAGAGCCTGACGGCCACCGAGCCGAGCTCCTGGTAGGCGCCGGTGTTCTCACTCAGTGCCAGCACACCGTTGCGCTGGTTGACAAGCACCGCCTCCTTGGCGACGAGGTTCATCCCGTCCGCGATGGCATTGACGACCAGGACGTCGCAGATCTGGTACGCGGCGACGGCGAGGGCGAAGTCGTCCTCCATCCGCAGCTGGATGGGCTCCCAGCCCTGGCCGCCGTGGCGGGCGTTGACCTCGGCGACGACCGCCCCGATCGCCGCGATGTACTGCTGATATTGCGGGACGTCCTGCCGGCTGGGCTGCAACATCGCGAAGAAGACCACCCGGTCCTTGAGCTCGGGGTGATCGGTGAGCATGGTGTCGAACGCCTTGAAGCCGCGCACGATGTTCTTGCTCGGATCGGTGCGGTCCACGCGCAGCACGAGCTGGCGGTCGTCGTCGAGGAAGCGCTCGGTCAGCGCCGCACGGTGCTCGGCCACCTGGTCGGAGGCCGCCAGCTCCTCGAGCGCCTCGGTCTGGATGCTGATGGGATAGAAGCGGGCGGCCACGGTGCGACTGCCGACCTGCACCGTGAGGTCGGCCCAGTTGACGGTGTAGCCCAGCAGCTCCTGGATGCAGAGCAGGAAGTTGCGGGCGAACCGTTCGGTATGGAAGGCGACCACGTCGTTGCCGAGCAGGCCGCGCAGGATCGGGTCGCGCATGCTCGGCGGCAGGATCGTCCACTCGTTCGGCCCTGGCCACGGGATGTGCACGAAGTGCGACATCGTGACGTCCGGGCACCGCTCCCGTACGCGGGCCGCGACGAGGTAGAAGTGGTAGTCGTGCAGCATGACCAGCGCCCGGCCGCCGCGGGACTCGACCTCGCCGGCGACCGCGTCGGCGAAGGCCTCGTTGACGGCGACGTAGCCGTGGATGAAGGCCTCGTGCTCCTGGCGGCCCAGGTCGGGCTCGAAGGCCCGGCCGTAGAGACCGTGCTGGACGAACCACAGCAGCGGGTTGGCGATCTGCCCGTAGAACTGCTCGTGCTGCTCGGGGTCGAGCGCGAGCAGGCGCAGCGTGGTCGTCTTCGTGTCGTCGGTGGTCTCGACCTCCTCGGCCACGCCGGCGTTGGGGAACAGGCTCACCTCCACCGAGGCCGAGCCCTTGTCCCCGTACTGCTCGACGACCGCCCGGTCCTCGTCGCCGGTGGCGGCGCAGACCCACACCGAACCCTCGAGCCCTGAGGCCAGCCCCATCAGCGCACTGACCAGTCCGCCGGCGCCCCGGGACGCGGTCCGCCGGTCGCCGTCCCGGTCGAAGGTCACCGGCGCCCGGTGCGAGAGCAGGATGACGGGTACGTCGGGTCTGGCGATGCTGGTCTTGTCTGGCATGGGGCGAAGGTTACCTGTGGAGACGCGCGGAAACGCCCGGCGGCCTCAGCGAACCGCGCGACGGCTCCTGCCGCCCACCCGGCGGCCGGCCGAGCCGCCGACCACGTCCCTGGCCAGTGCCGCGATCGCCTTGCGGGCGGGCGAACCAGCCGCCGCCTCCGACAGGCTGCGGCCACTGGCCAGCGCAGCGTCGAGCCCGCCGCGGTCATAGGGCACGGCGTGGATGCGGCCGACCCCGACATAGCGGTGCAGCGCCGCGGCGATCTCGGCCACGGGATCCCCCGGGACGACCCGCTGGCGCACCTTGTTGACCACGACGGCCGGCTCGACCCCACCGAGCAGCTCACGCAGGTCGCCGTAGCCGCGTACGAACCGCTGCAGGCCCACCGGGTCGGCAGCCGCCACGGCGACCACGATGTCGCTCTGCCCGAGCACGGCGAGGGTCGCTCCGTTGCGCCGCGGCGCGGTGGTGTCGTAGGAGAGCTCCTCGTCCTGCTCGAGGCAGAACCCGACGTCGACCACCACGACGGCGGCGATGCTCCGGGCCAGGGCCAGCACGATCTCGATCGCGCCGATGCGCAGCTCGGGCCAGCGGTCGGCCCGCGTGATCCCGGTCAGCACCCGCAGCGACGGGGTGATCGACCGGCACAACCCGGCCAGCGCCGCGACGTCGAGGCTGCCGTTGTTGGCCATCCGGGCCGCTGCCGCGAGGCCAGGGGCCTCCTCGAGCACGCCGAGGAGCTGGGCGACCACGCCCCCGTAGACGTCGGCGTCGATGAGCAGCGTCGGCTGTCCGGCCGCTGCCAGCTCGCTGGCCAGGTTGACCGCGATCGTCGTACGGCCCGGCGCTCCCGTCGGTCCCCAGACCGCCACCACCCGGCCGGAACCGGGCGCGAGCTCGGCTGGGGTGCGTGCGGGCGGCCGGGGCTCGAGCGGCAGCATCCCCAGGGGATCGGCCAGGGCCGGAGCGCCGGTCCCCGAGTCGTCGAGCATGGCAACCGCCTCCGCAACAGCGGCGGAGATGACCGACGGCGCGGCGTCCGCGGCCAGCACGAAGCGCACCCCGAGCTGGCGCAGCCGGCGGTCGGCGTTCTCGTCGCCGGGCGGCACCAGGCCGACGACGGCGATGTGCCCCGCGGCCAGCCGGGCCAGGGCATCACGGTCCAGTCGGCGCAGGTCGGCGGAGAGCAGCGCGGCTCGTGCCGTGCCCGTGGCCGCGGTCGCCAGCAGGTCGGCGAGGTCGACGCAGCGGCGGACCACCGAGATGTTGTGCTCGGAGTGCTCGAACGCCGAGACCAGGCCGGCTTCCCAGCGGGCATCGACGACGGCCGTGATGACCGGCAGCCTCATCGTGAGCTCGGCGCCGGGGTGGCGGCCGCCACGGCGGTCAGGGCGGACGGCACCCGTACGAGGTCGACTTGCGCGCTCTCGACCGCGGCGACGAGGGTGGCGACCTGATCGTCCATGACCAGCAGCGTGACCGAACCGCTGGACTGGCCGGACCCGCCGAAGACGTCCTTGCTGTGGCTTGGCACCGAACCAACGGTGACGCCCGCCAGGATCCGTACCGGAGTGGCCGGGGCGCCCGCGTCGGACTTGGCCGCGGTGGCGTAGACGTCGACCACCTCGGACGCCCGCAGGTCGGCCGGCCAGTGGTCCTGACGCACCGGCACGGTCACCTCGCGGCGGGCCAGTGCGGCGTCGGTCACCGTGGCAGGATCGACAAAAGCCTTGCTGGGCAACAACTCTCCAGCACCTACGGGTCGGGTGAGGACGTAGCCGGCGGGCACGGTGCCCACGGCGGAGACGTACTGGTGGCCGTCCGCGAGGCGCACATCGACCGCGCGCAGGTCAGACTTCTGCAGGCGCGCCCCGGCCGGCAGGTCGCGGCTGGCGGCCCAGACCGAGGTCGTGGCGTCCGCGGAGGAGAACACCTTGGCGCCGACCACGACCGAGCCGAGCACCAGCAGGATGCCGACCACCATGCGCACGTCGAACCAGCGCGGGACGCCGAGCCGGCTCGCCGGTGGCGACGCGACGTCGTACACCCTTATCCCCCGTTCATCGAAAGGCGCCATGGTGACCCACCGGGGTCCCGTCCGCCAAGACCACCGTCCACAGGTTCACCCGTTTGGCCCATCGCCCGGATGCTCCTGTGTTGCGTCAAGCGGCTGGTTGGGTCGTTGGGTTGTCTCGGTCTGGGTTCAGGGCCTCGGTGAGCAATGGGTAGAGCTCTCGGGCGACGTAGCGTTTCAGACAGCGCGGATCTCCCGCCGGCTCAGGCCTTCTTTCGTCCATCGTTCGAGGTAGGCCAGGGTGGGTGGGTGGTTGCGCATCCGGGTTAGCACGACGGTGTGCAAGGCGCTGTTGGCGTCCCGGTCACCGCCGCGGTTGAGTCGGTGCCGGTGGGTCTTGCCGGAGCTGGCCAGCAGTGGGGCGACGCCGCAGAGCAGGCTGACCGCGGCCTCGCTGCGCAGGCGGGCAGGGTTGTCCCCGGCGGTGGCGAGTAGTTGGGCGGCGACCTGCGGTCCGACCCCGTGGCGTTCCAGCCCGTGCACGACTGTCAGCGTGGCGCCCGGGCGTCCGCACCGGCTGCACGCGGCTTCAGTCCGAGGGGGCATTTGATAAGTTTCATTCGCTGGCGACGAGGCGTATCAACTCCTGGCT